>JAQVEB010000201.1 GCA_028698105.1 Petrimonas sp.
CGTCGCGGATTGGGGTCTATTTCGGGCGGTGGGAGGGCGCCATCGCGTGTTACGCGTGAGATAGCTTCGGTGGGACATATCCGAAAACAGCCGTCGCAATTCACATCGTCTTTCACCACGATGCAGTTGTCGCGGACATACGTAGCTTTGCCCACAGAAATCTTTGCTTTGTCCTCTTTTACGTATTTGGTGATGGCGTCAGTGGGACAAACATCGGCACAAACCGTGCAATCCGTTTTACAGTAGCCGTACTCGTACGAAAGGATTGGTTGCATGATTGATGCCCAGCCATATTCCGTTACCGACGGGCGAATGATCTTCTCGGGGCATTGTGACACGCACAACAGGCAAGCCGTACATTTATCGTTCAGGTTATCGTGGCTCAACGAGCCGGGAGGCGAAACGGGAACCGTGCGTTTCTGATGCTCTTTCCGAACGGCAGGAACATCAATCATGCTGCGTTTCTTTTGCTGCGCAACAGCCTCGGCGGCTGCTGTGGCAAGAACAGCCGATGTGATGAAGAATTGCCGGCGCGAACTGCCTTCCGGAGCCATTCCTACAATGGTTACAGGTTCTTTTTTCTTTGCGCTCCGTAGCGCATAGGTTATGCTGTTGTCGCGGCAGGATTCGATGCAATCGAAGCAGGTAACGCAACGCGTGTAATCAATGTCGTGGTTTTTGAAATCAATGCAAGCCGCTTTGCAATCGCGTGCACAACGTCCGCATTTCGTGCAGGAGCTTTCATCAATTTGCAGTTTCAGCAGCGAAAATTTACTGACGTAACCGAGAATTGTCCCCACCGGACAAATGGTATTGCAATAGGTTCGTCCGTTGCGCCAGGCCAGGTATCCGATAGCGAGCAACGTCACCAGAGCCAGCACGAAAGAAAATAATCCCTTCATCCAAATCTCGCGCGGGTAAAACGCGTAGCTTTCCGTACGCTCGGCAATACCGGCAAAAAGATTGTTCACGCCAACATACAGAGGGCTAACCAGTTCCGAGACCATGCGTCCGTAAGCTCCGTAGGGATCGAGGATCGCGGGAATTGCCGCGATTCCCGCCACGATGCCAACGATAAAAACAGCCAAAAGCACCAACCGAAGCACGGTTTTCGGGGGTGAAAAAGTGTAGCGCCTTTTCTTCTTCGATTTTATCCGTCTGGCAAACCACGCCACAATATCCTGATAAACGCCCATGGGGCAGATTATGGAACAATAGATACGTCCGAAAACCAGCGTGAGCGCCAGTAACGCGATGAGAATGACGATGTTTAGCGCCAGCAAAGCCGGTACAAACTGAATTTCGGCCAAAAAAGCGAAATATTTATGCAACACACCCGAAATATCGAGAAAGAGCAAGGTGATCAACACGAAAAAAATTACGGCAAGCGTAACGCGTATATTTTTCAACATGGCATCAAACGGTTTTTAGTTGTTTAACAAGATTATCTATGCGCAGCATTTCATCGGGAATGCGAATGCGTTGCGGGCACGTGGGCTCGCATTCGCCGCAGTTGATGCAATGGTTGGCGCGTTCCAGTTCGGGGATCGTTTGTTCGTATCCCACCAGAAAATTGCGGGATTTACGCCCGAAGCCTGCATCACGTTCACCCCCGGTATCGGGAACATTGTCTTCGTAAGTTGCTTTGTTGTAATACAGAAAAACCCCCGGAATATCCACGCCGTACGGACAAGGAACGCAATATTTACAATCGGTACAGGGTACGATCTTGTAAGTGCGGATAATCTCGGTGGCTTCGGCCAGCATCACCTTATCGTCTTCGCTGATGGGTTCGATGGGCGAATAGGTTTTGATGTTCTCCTGCAAGTGTTCCATTTCGGTCATACCGCTAAGTACCGTGAGTACGTTGGGGTAAGAACCCACAAAACGGAATGCCCATTGCGCAGGCGTATCATTCGGACGCCGGCTGCGCATCATGTCCATTACGGCATCGCTCACTTTAGCCATACGGCTTCCCAGGAGCGGTTCCATGATTACCGCAGGAATATTTCGCTTGGTGAGCTCTTCGTACATGTATTCTGCGGGAACGTTCCCGTATTTCCAGTCAATGTAATTCATCTGAATTTGCACGAAGTCCCATTGCACCGGCTCATTCACCACCCTGTCGAAAAGCGCTTTATCGCCGTGAAACGACCATCCGAGATTCCGGATGCGCCCTTCTTTCTTTTCGTTGAGCAGATAGTCCAGCATGCCCCAGTCGTGATAAATGCGTTGATACATTTCGTCGCTGTAGAGGCTGTGCAGCAGATAGTAATCGAAATAATCCATTTGCAGTTTTTCCATCTGCCGGTGGTAAGTAGCGATGGCGTCTTCGCGCGATTGCACGCTGCCGGGCAATTTTGTGGCGATATAAAAACTGTTCCGGGGGTATTTTTTGAGCAATTTACCGGTTACGATCTCCGATTCTCCCTGATGGTACATCCACGCAGTGTCGTAATAGTTGATGCCGTGCGCCATGGCATAATCCACCAGCTTTTCGGCTTTTTCCTGATCAATTACGTTGGTAATGCCCTGTGGCGTTTCTTTTTCGATGGTGGGGTAGCGCATAGTCCCGAAGCCGAGGAGTGATATTCGGTCACCCGTTCTCGACAGGGTCGTGTAGGTCATTTTATCCGTTGGGATATTGTCAAGATCGGGCTTGGGGCGGTTGTCTTCATTGGATTTGTTCACGCATCCGCTTAAATACATTCCGGCGGGAATAACGGCCGCGCCTAACCCCATATATTTAAGCGCCTGCCGCCGGGTGATCTTGTTGTTATTGAACGAATTGTTTTTTTTGCTCATGGTGTTGTTTGTTTGATGAAGCCGTTCAAAAATACAAATAATATTCTAAAAAACATAGAATTAATGTCAAAAATAGACTAATTGCGATATTTTATCTACAAAATATCGCTTTCAGGGGTAAACGGTTAACCGGGAAAATTGAGAAAAGAAAAAGTTTAGCGCCAAAAAATATAGCGGTTTTTCCAAAGATAAAGAGTGGAAAGGAGAGCGATCAACGTGAAAGTGAGGAAGAAATACACCTCGAAATGCGTACTGTAAGACAGGTTTTTCGTAACGATCAGCGTCATGGAATACATCCAGGTGGTGTTGGCCATAATGGCTGCGCCCCAGCCCCACGACTTCATGTTCCACAACTCTATGGCGCTAAAGAGTATAGACAAAGAAAACCAGATGAAATCGGCCGAGGTCAGTTGCGTTTCGCAGGCGAGTAAAATTTTATCGGTAAATGAATCGGGTTGCTGAGCCACAGGAAGCTGGAACCGGTAATAATTGTACAAACGGATTGCCAGCACCGAAATCCAACCGATAAGATTCAGCGCCACGATGAGCGTAATGAAGATGGATCGTTTGGATTTAACGTGCTCCTTAAATGAAACTACTTTCATTTTATCGTTCGGAAGATTAAAAAACGGATTGTCAACAAGCTTTTTACTATCCATAGACTGCTCAACTAAAATTGAATTTACGGCGCAAATGTATTTCAATAAAATAAATTATGAAAGAAAAACGGATTACATTTTTGTGAAGATTTGTTGTATTTCGTTTACTTAGTGCAAAAAATGCTTACCAAAAGACAGTTTTGCCTGTTTTTGCCGATATTTTGGCAGCTTCCAGTATTTTCACGACCGTTATATTATTCGGCAAAGCCGAAAGATCAGATGGTGCGGGGTTGATGCTGCCGCGAACCACACCGGCAAGGTATGAAAATGCGTCGTTGCGGGAGTCGGGCAGGACAGGGGCGGTGTAATCCTGCGGTTGCTTTTCGCCGGTTTTCAGGATGGCCATATCGGTTGCGTTTTTGCAAAACACATATCCCGATTGTCCGTACAGTTCCATATCCTTCCGGTTGTAAGGCCAGTTCCACGATGCCTGTATCACCACCTGTGCTTCGGGGTATTGCAGGACGATCGTGGCTTCATCATCCACTTTCGGGTAAACCTGCGGTTTGTTGGTATGTGTTACGGCTGTAACCGAAACGGGCGTTTTGCCCTTCATGAGCCAGGTAGCGATGTTGGCTCCGTAACAACCGAAATCTTTCAGAGCACCTGCTCCGTTGAGCACCGGATCGGTGAGCCAGGCAAGAAATTCCTTGCTGCATCCAATCTCCACCGGCCCCTGATGCCCGGTGTGAAATTCAATTTTACGAATTTGCCCGATGGCGTTCTCTTCATCGGCCATCTTGTATGCCACGGCATTGCTTCCGTACCACGTAGTTTCGTAATTGGTAAGCAGTTGAATCTGATATTTTTTTGCCAGTACAGCCATTTTTTCGGCATGTTCCGTACTCACGGCTAACGGTTTTTCCACCATCACATGAATACCGCGCGGAGCGCACTTCTCCACCACTTCCAGGTGGCCGAAGATGTCGTTGTAGGCCATTACAGCCTCAGGTTTGGTCTTTCGCAGCATTTCGTCGAGGGTGGGGAAGAACAGTTTTTTGTCAATATGATACAAATTGGCGTATTTCTCCACCAAAGCCTGATTAGGTTCGGCAATACCTACAATTACGATATCGCCTTTGGCTTTCCGGCCGAGCAATCCGTGAATATGGTCGTGTGTGAGTCCCGCAACGCCTATGCGCACGGGTTTTTGCTGTGCCGGGGCAAGAAAGGTGAGCGCTAAGGCGCTAATTATGAGGAGTGTTTTCGTTATTATTTTCATTGTTGCTGTTTTTTGAAGTTATTTTTTTGTTCACTTGCCATTGCGGGGATATGCAAATTCAGGTTGAGGCGTTTGTTCAGTTTTTCAATAAGATAAGCCGAAAAAAGCGGCGACGACTTTTCTATGTTCTGGTGTACGAAGAAGTACAGGTGCTGCAGTCCTTCGTCGTGCCATTTTTCGATGCGGCCGACCCAATCGTCTATCCGCCGGTAATCAATTTCGTCCACGTTGCAGCCCACGAAACGCACAAAGGCCGCGGGCGTTGTCAGTCGCATGTGCATCATATCGCGCCGGCCGGCGGTGTCCACAAGCACGTTGGCGGTGGAATGCGCTTGCAGGAGATCACAGTAGGCGTCCCACATTTTTTTATCCGAAAACCATTCCTTGCTGCGCACTTCCACCGCCAACGGAATCGCTTTCGGGAAGTTTTCAACGAACGATTTCAATTTATCGAACTCGCTTATCCCGAAATTTTCGTGCAGTTGAAGAAAACACATGCCGAGCTTCTCTTCGAAATGGGCAATGGCATCGCAGTAAACTTCAGTAAGCTCTTCCACATCTTTCAACCGACGAAAATGGCTGATGGATTGCGTAATTTTCGGAAAAAATTTAAAACCGTCGGGCGTTTTATTTTTCCAAACGGTCACCTGAGCAGCTTTCGGCATATTGTAAAAAACCGAATTCATCTCAATGGAGTTGAACTGGCGGGAATAATACGTGAGTTCGTCTTTCGTACCGCGCGGGTAAAAACCTTTCAGATCGGTTTTGTTCCATTTGGCGCAGCCAATATACACACCGAAATTTCCGTTCGACGCGTTTTGTAATATTTGTCTGGTTTCAGGAGCATCTTCCGGCAAATTGAAGTTGATGCCCGCAGGATTTTCTACTTTTCCGTATTTCATAAGTTGTCAGTATATAAAATCTTACGCCCCCGAAATTATCTTCCAAACCGCTTCCACCCATTCTTCGGAATCGTTGAGAGACGGCACAAAGGTAAACTCCTCGCCTCCGGCGTTCATAAAGAGGAGGCGTGCCTCAATATCAATATCGTAAAGGGTTTCCATGTTATCAATCGGAAATCCGGGCGCCATGATCACGATGCGTTTCCATCCCAGTTTCGGCAAATCGCCTATATCGGTCGAAAGAAAAGGTTTGAGCCAACCGTTGCCGCGCTGCGAGGCATAGAGCAGGATTTCTTTGTT
>JAQVEB010000202.1 GCA_028698105.1 Petrimonas sp.
AATCAGCTTTATGTTGAAACCCGATAGTTTGATCTTCGATATGGACGGCACGCTCTGGGACAATGTGGACACGTACGCCGACTCGTGGAACATGGGACTTGAGCGAACCGGACACGATAAAAAAGTTACCCGCGCAGATATTCTCGGCCTTATGGGCAAGGAAGCCCGCGTAATGCTCAATTCCATCTTGCCCGGTTCTTCAACCGAAGAACAGGACAGGTTGTTCGTGGAAGTGATCTCGGCATACCAAGCGCTGCTCGGCAGCATGACCCCGAAAATCTTCGACGGCATGCACGAAATGCTCGAAAAACTATCCACCCGATATAAGCTACTGATGTTGAGCAATTGCGAAGAGGGCGGACTGGTGAATTTCATGAAATTCACCAACACGACGCATCTGTTCGCCGATTACGCCGAGCACGGCCAAAACCTGAAGCCGAAGAGTTACAACCTCCGGATGCTCATTGAAAGAAACAACCTTCAACAGCCCATGTATATCGGCGATACCGATTCCGACAGCCGCGAAGCGGCGAAGGCCGGCGTTCCGTTCGTTTTTGTAACCTTCGGTTTCGGTGAAACCGAAAATTACGCGCTCAGATTCGATTCACTTCCGGAGCTGGCCGATTATTTCATGAATCTGTAAAAAAACAAACGTATGCAGGGAGCATTCATCCTAATTGTTATTGCGGTGTATATGGGCGTGCTGATATTGATATCACACCTCACGAGCCGCAAGGGAACCGACAACGACACGTTTTTCCGCGCCAATAAATCGTCCAAGTGGTACGTGGTGGCCATCGCCATGATCGGCACCTCCATCTCGGGCGTAACCTTTGTTTCCGTCCCCGGAATGGTACGAAACCTCGATATGACGTATATGCAGATGGTCTTCGGTTTCTTTTTCGGTTACCTGGTCATTGCCTTTGTACTGCTTCCGCTGTATTACCGGCTGAACCTCACCACCATTTACGGTTATCTCGATCAACGTTACGGGCCTAAATCTTATAAAACGGGCGCGTGGTTTTTCCTGCTTTCCAAAATTGTGGGAGCCGCGGCGCGCCTGTATCTGGTGGCTTTTATCCTGCAATCGCTGGTTTTCAAGGCGTGGGGCGTGCCTTTCGTGGTTACCGTGGTGGGCATTATTCTCGTTATCTGGTTATACAGCCACCGGAGCGGTATAAAAACCATCATCTGGACCGACTGGCTGCAAACCATTCTCTTCATCACGGCGCTGGTGCTTATTGTCTGGCAGGTTGCTCATCGGCTCGATTTTAACTTGGGCGATATAGCCGTGGCCATCAAGGAGAGTCCGCATTCACGGATATTTGTGTTCGACGATTGGAGCAGCACGCAGAATTTCTTCAAGCAGTTTTTCAGCGGGATGTTCATTACCATCGTGATGACCGGCCTCGATCAGGATCAGATGCAGAAGAACCTTACCATCCGCACCCTGAAAGATGCTCAGCGAAATGTGGTATCCTACGGATTTGCCTTTGCGCCCATCAATTTCCTCTTTCTGAGCCTGGGTGTGCTGTTGCTGATCTATGCGCAACAGCAGGGCATTTCGCTTCCTGCCGTGTCCGATAATATTCTTCCGATGATCGCGAGTGGATATCTGGGGCAAGCCGTACTGGGCATTTTTATCGTGGGCATTGTGGCGGCAGCTTTTTCGAGTGCCGATTCGGCGCTGACGGCGCTCACCACTTCGTTCTGCGTGGATATTCTGGGGATGGAGAAGTCCAACGGCAACGCCGATGTAGAAAAAAAGAACATTCGCACGCGGCGCAGGGCGCATATCGGCATCAGCGTGGTGTTTGTACTGATCATCCTCATCATCGAAGCCATCGGTTCCGACAGCATCATCAACGCCATCTATAAACTGGCGGCATACACGTATGGCCCGTTGCTCGGGTTGTATTTCTTCGGGTTATACACGAAGGTGAAACCTGTGGATAAATGGGTTCCTTATGTTGCCATTGCCGCTCCAGTTGTTTGTTTCGTTATTGAAGTTGTGATGAAGCACGTTTTCGGCTATCAGGTAGGTTATGAATTGCTGCTGATCAACGGTGCGCTTACCGGATTGGGATTGTGGATACTGAGTTTGCGACACGCAGATGCCTCCCCTCAATCCCCTCCGAAATAGGAAACTTCGACTACGATTTAAACGTCAAACGTCAAACATCAAACGTCAAACATCAAACATCAAACAATGAACATCAATTCTGCCGAATTTATCATCAGCAATACCGATTACCGGAAATGCCCGGAGGGCGGGAAGCCGGAATATGCGTTTATCGGACGGTCGAACGTAGGGAAATCGTCGCTTATCAACATGCTCACCAACCGTAAGGGACTGGCCATGACGTCGTCCACACCGGGGAAAACCATGCTGATAAACCACTTCCTGATCAACGATGCGTGGTATCTGGTGGATTTGCCCGGGTACGGCTATGCCCGACGTGGAAAAGAGAACCGCGAGCGTTTGCGCAAGATCATCGAAGATTACGTGCTGGAACGGGTGCAAATGACTAACCTGTTCGTGTTGGTGGACAGCAGGCACGAACCGCAACAAATTGACCTTGAATTTATGGAATGGCTGGGCGAGAACGGTGTGCCGTTCAGCATCGTGTTCACCAAAGCCGATAAACAGGGCCCTATACGCCTGCAACAAAACGTTGAAACGTACACCCAAAAACTGCTGGAGACGTGGGAAGAACTTCCACCCGTTTTTGTTACTTCGTCCGAAAAAGGGCAGGGCAGGGAAGAGTTGCTGGCGTATATTGAGGAGATCAATAAATCGCTGCAGTAGCTGCTGCTTCCAAAGCAGCCGCTACTTGTTATGACATGCAAAGCATCAACTGATGATTTTTTTTGTCTTCGACACACACGCTTTGCAAAAGCGTGCGAGCAAAGGCAACCTTTTTAGTAAAAGCTCACTGCCTGTTCGGTAAAAGGCCGCGGCCTTTTGGATGAAACGTCAAGAGCTTTTGTGTAAAAGCCCGTGGCCTTTTTCAAAAAGGCCGCCTGCTTTTTTAAAAAGATCGTTTACTTTTTCAATATTCCTTTTTCCACGCTTTCTTCAATTAGTTGTTGGGCATACTCCCACAAGGTTGCGGAACCTTTCCCGATCACTTTTTTCTTACCGTACACAGCCTGGTAGCGTACGTCGAATTCTTCCCACGTTCCTCCGTTGTTGGAAGTGTTTTGCAACAGCGGTTCAAACCGATCCATCGCTTTCGCGAACTTTGCTTCAGCGGAAACGCCTTCCTCAAATTCGGTCCATAGCGCGATGAATTCGGCGGCTTGTTTTTCGGGCAGCAGGCCGAAAATGCGTTCGGCGGCATTGGTTTCTTCCGTCGTGTTATCGTGGTTTTTTTGTGTATCGTAGATAAAGGTGTCGCCGGCGTCAATTTCAACAATATCGTGTATCAGCACCATTTTCACCACCTTCAGCAAATCAATTTCCGCATCGGAATATTCGCTCAGCACGATAGCCATCAGGGCTAAATGCCAGCTGTGTTCGGCATCGTTTTCGTTGCGGTCGCTGTTAAACAATTTGGTGCGTCGCTGGATGTATTTTATCTTATCAATCTCTTTGATGAAAGCGATTTGCTTCACTAAATTTTCGGGTGTCATCATTTGCTTAGCGAATCAATCGTTATGCTTTACCCAGATAAGGTTTTCGGTTTTCACGCCGATCTCCTTCGCTTTTTGCACGTATTTTTCCTTGATGTGATTGGGAGTGGTCTTTGCGCGTGCGAGTATCCAGCAGTATTTCGGACTTTTGCCGATAACGAGTGCATATTGGTAATCGTCGTCCAGCGCGGCAACATGATACGCGGCGTAAAAAGGCCCGAAGAACGAGACCTTGAGCCGCGCTGTGTTGGGAGTTTCCACAAATTTGGCTTTTCCCACGGCTTCGGCCCACTCTTTTCTTTCGTAGTTGTACCCGCGATTTATCACCTTGATGCTGCCATTATCGTTCAACGAATATTCGGCCGTAGTGTTGTTCAGATTTTTCTCGAACGCAAAATCCAATCGCGCGATCTCGTACCATTTACCCAAGTACCTTTCGGCATCGAACGGCGTTACCGGTGTTACTCCTTTGGGCAAAGAAATATTCGATCTCATGTAGATGAAACCGCTGGCAAGTGCGGTGATTCCGGTGAATGCCAAAAATTGTTTTTTGTTCATAATGCATTGTTTTACTTATAACGTAAAAACGCGGGGATTGGTTTTCCGGCATCTACAATTAGAAAGCAGCTAAAGCTCAATTACAAATCCACCGAATCCCGGTAAAAATCCAGGGCTTCAAAGATCAGTTTTTTATCGGCGGTTTGGTTGATTTTTACGTTCCCGATATCGGAAAGCAGCGTAAAGTTGATCACATCGCCTTCGTTCTTTTTATCGTGTGTCATGATTTGGTACAAACGCTCGTAATCGTCGCACGATATTTCAAACGCGCCGTAATGTTCCCGAATGAAACGTGCCGTTCGTTGTAGTTTTTCCTTCGGAAAATCGCATACGCGATGCGAAAGGTACAATTCGGCGATCAAGCCCCACGCCACCGCGTATCCGTGGGGAACAGGGTTGCCGGTTTCGAGGGCAAAACTTTCAAAAGCATGCCCAATGGTGTGTCCCAGATTCAAAGCTTTACGAATATCTTTTTCGTAAGGGTCTTTTTCCACAATGCGTTGTTTGATGGAAACGGAACGGAAAACGGGTTCCAGTAAATCGGAGAAATTGATGTTTTCGAGTGGAAATGAGAGCAGTTTGTCCCAATCCGGCTGAGAGTGGATCAACGTGTGTTTGAGCATCTCGGCATATCCTGAAAGAACATCTTTTTTATCGAGGGTCTCAAAGAAAACCGACGAAATTATCACGTATTCCGCAGGAAAAAACGAACCGATCTCATTTTTATACCCGTGAAAATTGATGCCCGTTTTGCCGCCGACTGCCGCATCTACCGCTCCAAGGAGCGTTGTGGGAATGTTTATGTATCTTATGCCCCGTTTAAACGTGGCTGCGGCAAAGCCGCCCAAATCGGTGATCATGCCACCGCCCAGGTTTATCAGCATGGAATGGCGCGTGGCGCCGTTTTCGGTCAGAAACTGCCACACGCGGGAAAGGTTCTCGACGGTTTTGTTGGTGTCGTTGGCGGGAATTACCACCTGCTTTGCGTCGCGAATGACGTCCGATGTTTCAATCACCGGAAAGCAAAGCTTCGATGTATGTTCGTCCGTGAGAACGAAAACGCGGTCGGGGCGCAGGCTTTTCGTTACCTTCTCCAGATCGGTTGTAATGTTGGCGCTTTTTAAAATCTGTTGCATACGTTGTTACGGGTTTCGAGTTACGAGTTTAGAGTTACGGTATCTGACATCCATCATCCATCATCTATCATCCATCATCTATCATCCATCATTTATTTATCGCTTTATAAATTTCATCCTGAATGCGTTCGCGGATATTCATAGACGATAGCCGGTTGGGAGATCGTGATGGATATACGCGGTTCGACAAAAATATATAGATCAAATTGTTCGTAGGGTCAACCCAAAAACAGGTTCCCGTGTAACCCGTGTGTCCATAAACCGTGATGGGTGCAAGCGGACTGGTCGGACTGGCGTTGTTGTTTCTCGGATCGGGTTTATCGAATCCCAGGCCGCGACGGCTACTGCTGCTCTTGGTTTTTGTAAACAACCGCACGGTTTCTTCGCTCAGGAAACGTTCCCCGCCGTATTCCCCGCCATCCAGCCACATTTGGCAAAGCTTTGCCAAGTCGATGGCATTCGAAAAAAGTCCCGCGTTGCCCGAAATACCGCCGAAAAGGGCAGCGCCTTCATCGTGAACATACCCGCGAACGAGTTGTTTGCGGAAA
>JAQVEB010000203.1 GCA_028698105.1 Petrimonas sp.
TATTTCTGTTCATCAAATCGGCCGCATTACACAAAAAAAGAACACAGGCGGAAGAAAAAACCTCGGCCTTGTTGGCAACCGAAGGTGACGTAGTCAAATCATGTATCTCCGAAGTTAAACAATCCATCAACAGCATGCTGGATATTTATGAGAAAAATATTGTCGGATTGACGAGCGAAGACCGAAAATTACTGAAACAAAATTCAAGCGATGCCGACGATTTGTACCTGAAATATAAAAACAAACGCACTTACGAAGTAGTTCCCACGATACAGACCATCGCTATAAAAGAGTTGGAAATAGAACAGGAATACGTGCAAATCGTGGACTACACCTACGAGATAACCAAGGCGCTGAAAATGATCACCAACGATAGCTACCGCTATATTGACAACAACCACAAAGGGTTCAGCGATGAGCAGGAAGAAGATTTACGGGCGCTCAACGACCGTGTGGTGGAAATGTTTGAGTCGTTTATCAAGTTAATGAACGAAACGGATTACAACGCTTTCAGAACAGTGGTTATCAAGCACAGGGAAGACATTCTCGAAATGTACGCCAAACTCACTAAAAAGCAGATAAAACGCGTGAAAGCCGGACTCTCGGGAACGCGAAGCAGCATCCTGTTCCTTAACATTTTAAATGAGACAAAAAACATTGTGCTTCAGGCCGTGAACCTGATGAAATCGCAACGCGATATGATGTTGTTGCAAAACGGTAAGAAGGATGCACCCAAGGTGATTGAGCCGAAGATTTAAAATCCCCGCTGCCGCATAGCCTCAAAGGTGAGTACGGCAGTAGAAACCGATACATTAAGCGAATCAATTTTTCCCCGCATGGGAATTTTGATTCGCTTTGTTGCGTTTTTGAGCCAAAAGTCGGTTAAGCCTTCGGCTTCGGTTCCCATCACGATGGCACAAGGGTGTATAAAATCAATGTTCTGGTAAAACTCCGCTGCCTGCAATTCTGCGGCATACGATGCTATGTTGCTGGCTTTCAGCCAACCGATCGCCTCCGGCGATGTGCAAACGGCAGTCTGCACGGTAAAAAGGCCGCCCACGCTGGAACGCACCACGTTAGGGTTATACAGGTCTGTTTGCGGGTCGCAAATGATCACGGCGTCAACGGCAGCCGCGTCGGCCGTGCGTAAAATCGCGCCCAAGTTGCCCGGTTTTTCCACTGTTTCGAGGATAATAAGAAACGGATTGGACGATAACTTTAAATCATTGAGCGTATGCGATTTTGGCTTTGCCAAAGCGATGATACCGTCGGAATTTTCACGGTAGGCGATCTTCTGAAAAACCGGTTGCGAAATCTCGAAAACCCTATCACCGGATAGTCCGTCCAACACATCGGGGTATTTTGTACCCGCGAACATTTCGCGATAAACATACACGGCCTCAATAAAAAAATCGCTTGCACGCGCAAGCGATAATTCACGAGCCCCCTCAATCAGAAACAACTGTTGATTTTTGCGTTCGCGGCTTTTAGACAGTTTCACGATATTTTTTATCGCCGGATTCTGAAGGCTCGTAATGATCATTACAATACTCGATTACAATTCCTTTTTCTCGTCTTTTTTCAGCAGGATTTCGTCAATCGCTTTCTTGAATGTTTCTTTCGGAAGCGCTCCCTGTGCTATTTGCGGACTACCGTTCTGCGGGATGAAAATAAAGGTGGGAATACTCTGAATCCCGAAAACGGAAGCCAGTTCCGATTCTTTATCCACATCAATTTTGTACACGTAAATGTCTTTACCGTATTCTTTTGCCAATTGATCCAGAATGGGAGCCGTAACGCGGCAGGGGCCGCACCAGGTTGCGTAGAAATCAACAATGGCCGGTTTGTCGCCTTTGTATTTCCATTCCTGCGGGTTGTTCTGATAATCGAAAACTTTCTCGATAAAAGATGCTTTGGTCAGGTGAATGGGTTTCACATCGGAAGTTGCGGTTTGCGCGTAAGATACTAACGAAAAGCCCAAAATCAATACGATAAGTATGCCTATTTTTTTCATATCGGATAGTAATTATGTGATTTTTAAATGTTCTGACATTTTTTTCGGATTTTGCCGGCAATCGAAAACAGATGCAATAACCGCAACGCTACCGTTAATCCAATAAATAATTTTGTATTTATCAATAACAAGATAACGGTACCCCTCTGCATAATCCGATAACAAATCTTCTGTTTGTCCGGCATACGGATTCGCGATGAGAATATCTACCCCTTCAACTATCTTGTTTATTAATTTTTTAGCTATATGTTCGCTCGCCGCGTAAGAGTAGTAATCGTGGATATCTTTTAGTTGATTTTTTGCTGAATCCGACCAATCGATGCGCTCTACCATGTCCGGATTTCCTGCTTAATACTCTCCTGTGAAGACACGCGTCCCTGCTCAACATCCTCTCTCGACTTATCAATCATCCCTTTAAATTCATCCACACTCATCGGCTTAAAAAAGTCTTTGCGTCCTTTTCTCTTCTCATCCCGCAATAAAGTTTCCATTTGAGCGATGATTTTTTCATCGGTAATTTTCAAAAATTCTTCGATGAAGTGTAATTTTCGAGCTTCAACAGTCATGATTTTCTACTTTAACTTATAACAATAACTTAAAGACAAAAGTTTTTGCGAAACGTTTAATTTACCACAAAACTAAAATTCCGCACGGTCTTTATATGAAATACTTCCCGGTTTCATCGTTCCGAATTCTTTTGCTCCGACAATTTCGATGTGCACTTTCCATACCTTCACGTTATTCACGGCCGGCACGGAGTACGTAAATTCCCTATCGGTATAATGCCGCATGATGATGTTCAACGCTTTTTCCTTTTCGGAGAAATCGTCCTCAAAAACAACCTTGCCCTCGCACACCACACTCTCGGCCTTCATGCGGTAACTGCACGCCACATCGGGATGCTGGCGGATGAGCTCCGGATCGGTGCAAAAGGTAACGCATATTTTCGGATTTTTCTCCAATGTGCGTATGGAACGTCCTTCCTGTGCCGAGTGCAGGTAGATAATCCCGTTTTCGTATCCGAAATTCATCGGCAGCACATACGGGTGTCCGTTTTCGTCGGCCATGCCCGCATAGCATAGTTTGCAAGCCTTTATTACGCGCTCTATGCGCTCCTGTTCTTCAATTGAGAAGGTTTTCATGTTGTTGTATTGCTGATTAATGAGAATCTTCAGACATGAGCATAAATCAATTTGGTGGCATATTCTTCGCTCCTTCCCTTCGTTCTGAACGACAACTTTAAATGCTGTATGTCAGATTATTTGTCATGCCGACGACAGGAAACATCCGAAGAATGAAACATTGAATTATCATCAATTTATGAATATGCCGTAGCGATCTTTTTATCTCACACCTTATTTTTTTCCTTTGCAAAGATACAATAGTTAATTATAAAAAGAAAAGGAAGTGTGCAAGAGGCTGTCTCAAAAGTAAAATGGAACGCTGACAACACTGATTTAACAGATATACACGGATTTTATTATTCTACAAATCAACACAGTATATTCTTCTTAACAGTGAAGATCCGTTTAATCTTTGTCATCCGTGTGCTTTTGATACAGCCTCATTAATGCGACACCAGCTTCAACCCGATTATCGAGCTGATCAATATAACGATAAAAAACAACCGCCAAAAGGTAGCCGGCTCATGAAAAACGATAATTCCGAGCAACACGGTGCCCGCAGCGCCGATTCCGGTCCACACGGCATAAGCGGTTCCTAACGGAAGGGTTTGTGTTGCTTTTAAAAGCAGAAGCATGCTAATGACCAGCGATACGCCAAACCCAGCATACCACCAGTATGCTTCGCTGCCGGCGGCATGCTTGGCCTTTCCCAGGCAAAACGTGAAAGAGACTTCAAAAAGTCCAGCGATAATTAAAATAATCCAGTTCATTGCGGTTTTATTCGGATAAAACAATCAGACCAAAAGCGGGCAGGCAATCCTTTTCCCGATTCGTTACGGTTTCGAACGCCAAAAATAACGGTTTCCTTTGGGAAGTACCCAAAAAAAAGGAAAAATCCTTTTCAGAATTCTTCCCTTTTGTTGCTATGCTCAACGGAAAGTTGATTATTTCACCTTGTCCACAATTGCTTTGAACGCTTCGGGATGGTTCATGGCCAAATCGGCCAAAACTTTGCGGTTGATCTCAATTTCTTTTTTGTGCAGCGCACCCATCAGGCGCGAGTACGACATTCCGTTATCGCGTGCAGCAGCGTTGATACGCTGAATCCACAACGCGCGGAAGTTGCGCTTTTTGTTCTTGCGGTCGCGATAGGCGTAGGTAAGCCCTTTTTCCCATGTGTTTTTTGCGACTGTCCACACATTTCTACGGGCGCCGATGTAACCTCTGGTTAATTTTAATACTTTTTTTCTGCGGTTGCGCGATGCAACATGATTAACTGATCTTGGCATAATGTTTACTTGTTTTGAATGATAGCGTTCCCTGCGTTGGGACTCTTTGGTGCGTACATCCGGTTAATAAATCGTTAATGTTTGAAAGCGTTTATTTTAAACCCAATAAAACTTTTACGTTGTTTTCGTCAGATTTGTGAACCAGGCCCGTTTGCGTTAAATTTCTTTTCTGCTTCTTGGTCTTTTTGGTCAAAATGTGACTTTTGAACGCATGCTTTCTTTTGATTTTTCCTGTTCCGGTAAGGGCGAACCTCTTTTTGGCACCGGAGTTAGTCTTAATTTTTGGCATTTTGCTGTCCTCAATTTTGTGATTAAAAAATACTTTTCGGCTTTTATAGACGAAAAAGTGTGCAAAGGTAAGGTTTTTATTTGAATCTTACCCTACGTTTTATCTATTTTTTATAAAATAGTTTGATTTATAGCGCGCTTACTTGCCGGCAGCTTTCTTTGGCGTTAGCATGATGGACATGCGTTTCCCTTCGAGAATGGGCAATTGCTCTACTTTTGCGTAATCTTCCAGATCGTTGGCGAAACGAAGCAATAACACTTCTCCCTGCTCCTTAAAAAGGATGGAACGTCCGCGGAAGAAGACGAAAGCTTTTACTTTTGCACCGTCTTCGAGGAATTTCATCGCGTGTTTGAGCTTAAAATTGTAATCGTGGTCATCGGTTTGCGGGCCGAAACGAATTTCTTTCACTACCACTTTCACCGATTTTGCTTTTTGTTCTTTTAATTTCTTTTTCTGCTGATAAAGAAATTTTTGATAATCAAGTATTTTACATACGGGTGGTTTTGCGGTGGGTGAAATTTCAACAAGGTCTAATTCCAAATCCTGAGCAATTTTCAACGCCTCGCGCGTTGGATAAATACCTTGTTCTACGTTGTCGCCAACCAAACGAACTTCAGGCACTCGAATTCGCTCGTTAATTCGATGTTGATCTTTTGAATCTCTGGAGTTATTATACTTCATTCAGTTTCTGTTAGTTTCTCTGTTTTTATGTGATTAATTTACTTGATTATTAATTTTATTTTTTGCGCGACATCATTTCTTCGATCTCGCGCGAAATATTTTCTGCAAATGTAGTCAATTTTATCGAACCCTGATCACCTTCGCCCTGTTTTCTTACCGAAACCTCTTCATTTTCTGCTTCTTTCTCACCTACAACCAATAAATAGGGAATGCGTTTAAGCTCGTTATCGCGAATTTTCCGGCCTACTTTTTCGTTACGGTCGTCCACTTCGGCGCGAATATCGTGCTTCTTCAGCTCTTTCACCACGCTGTATGCGTAATCGTTGAATTTCTCGCTCACAGGAAGAATAACGGCTTGCGTGGGCGCGAGCCACAACGGAAATTTACCCGCAGTATGCTCAATGAGCACAGCCACAAAACGCTCCATTGACCCGAAGGGCGCCCGGTGGATCATCACCGGACGGTG
>JAQVEB010000204.1 GCA_028698105.1 Petrimonas sp.
CCCGTATTCGCCTGAAGGGCATTTATGGGCGAAGGCAAGCAACAGTTTCGGCGTTTTACCCGATAAATAGCCGGGACGCTATTACGACACGCAAGCCATGATTGACTTGGGCAAGATGCTTTATTTCGAAACAGCCATGTCCATCAACGACACGCAAAGCTGTAACGACTGCCACCCGATAGACAGCGGACGGGTAGGAGCAGACAACCGCAAAACCGGCTTGGGTGCGCTCGGTAAAAACGGGCCGCGGAACGATCCGCCAACCCTGAATGCCGGTTATCAGATCGCCCAATTTTGGGATGGACGCGCGCCCACGTTAAAAGACCAGGCCGGAGGGCCGCCGTTGAATCCCATCGAAATGGGTATGCCCGATTCCGCAGCGCTGGTAAGCAAAATCGGTGGCCTCGATAAATACAAGACCGCTTTCAAAGCTGCTTTCCCGGGACAGGATAATCCCGTAACGATGGAGAACCTCACCGCTTCCATTGCTGCTTTTGAACGTACGCTGATCACGAAAGGACGCCTTGACGATTACATTGCCGGCGATGTGAAAGCGCTCACCAAAAAAGAAAAAGCTGGGCTGAAAACCTTTATTGATGCCAGTTGCATTCAGTGCCACAACGGGCCTAACCTCGGCGGATTGATGTACCAGAAAATGGGTGTGTATCATCCGTATGCCAACACCAAAGATGTTGGGAGATTAGAGGTTACCGGCAACGAAGTGGACAAATACCACTTTAAAGTGCCCATGCTGAGAAACGTGTTGCACAGCAGTCCGTACTTCCACGATGGTGCAATTGACAATCTTGGAGATGTCATTGATCAGATGGCTTACCTGCAACTCGACAAAAAACTGTCGAACGATGAAATTAAGAGCATCATGAAATTCTTTGCTTCGTTGTCCGACAAAAAAATATTCGAATCGCAATATAAGGATGATAGCGAACTCGGAGCATGGAAGCATCCGGATACGGCCCTCATCAAGAGCCAGCCCAACGCCGATGAGATCAAATATGGATACACGCTGTTGACAGAAACAAGTACGCATCCCGATACGAGGGCCTACGTAGGCAACGCGCTGGCGTGCACCAGCTGCCACCAGAATGAAGGCACGAAAAAATACGGCTTGCCATACATCGGCGTTACCAAAAGTTATCCGCAGTATCGCGGACGCGAAAATCGCGAAGTCTCGCTGGCCGAGCGCATCAACGGCTGCTTCGAAAGGAGTATGAACGGCAAACCCATACCGGAAGACGGCAAGGAAATGAAGGCGATGATCGCTTACATGGATTTCCTGTCGAGGGATGCAGTCAAAGATCAGAAAGGCATGACCGTTCCCAAGTTCGAAGGTCCCGACCGCCGTGCCGATGTAAACGCCGGACAGGATGTTTTCACGCGTTACTGCCAATCGTGTCACGGCGCGGATGGCCAGGGATACACGGCTATGGCCTCCACAAACGGGACAATGACCGTACCGGCGTTGTGGGGTAACAAGAGTTACAATAACGGAGCCGGAACAGCCCGACTTCTTACGGCAGCGCCGTTCATTCAATCCAATATGCCGCTGGGCGTTCATTGGAACAATCCGTTCCTTACCGATGATCAGGCCTACGATGTGGCTGCTTACGTGAATTCACATCCGCGCCCGCAAATGGCCGGTCTGGAAAAGGATTATCCCGATTTGAGCAAAAAACCGGTTGACTGTCCGTATCCGCCTTATACCGACAGTTTCAGTCAGGATCAGCACACATACGGCCCGTTCCAGGAAATAAAAGCCGCTAAAGAAAAGAAGTAATACGAGTACTCGTAAAAAACATCATAAACAAAGCCCCGGATTTTTTTCGGGGCTTTGTTGTATTTTTTAAAACTTTGTCTTGAAAAGAGTAGGGTTAATGTTTACCATGATAAATCCCCAGTCCTGCCAGGCAGTGTGGTCGCCTCCCTTGTAAACGGTCATTGCTTCGGTGGGCAGCATAACGGAATACCCGGCCTGAAGCGTGATGTATTTACGAAGCGGATAGGTGAGCACCAAATCAATTTCCGAACCCAGGTTCTTTTTATCGGTTCCGTTCACATTGATCGGTTGTGTCGAGGAAAAATGCAGGTAACTCAGTTCGAGCGACAGTTTTTTTGCCGGTTTCCATTTGGCGGTTGCATATTTGTCAAACAATCCGTAATAACGATCGGTGGAGAAATAATCCATATAGCCGAAAAACCTGTGCACTCCCGCGTTCATCAGGTCAATTTGTGTAATCTTGTCGCTCGTGGGGTCTTGCCCCGAAAGATAATCCATTCCCAGCGATAACGAAAACGCGGGGCTGAACGTGTAGCTGCCTTTGAGTTGCATGAGGTAGGCGCCCACATCTTTCTGCTGCCGGTTTTTGCCCATCTGGTAATAAAAAGCGCCCAGAAGATCGAATGGATCGGCCTTGTAGGTGAGGTGCGTACCCACGGTTTGCAGATAAACGGTTTTGGCTGCATCGGGCGCGCCGTCAGTACCCGCGATTCCTGCTTCCAGTCCAAGGTTCATAAAGAGAAGCGATGCTCCGAAACCGTTTTGGCTGTCGTAATGATACCATGCAGTCTGCATATTTTTATACGGGTAACCTCCCTTGTAAAACGTGCCCGCATTTGTTTTTTCCGAAGATTGATTGTATGCCAGAATCAAATGAATTTGATGCTGTTCATTTTGGTAGCCTGCTTTCAACGCATCGTGCCATTTTCCCGCCTGACTCCATTCCGATACCGATAAAATGATCCCGTCGTCGTAATGGAGCGATTGTCGGCCCAGTTTGGCGAAGAAGCCATTTTTGGTAATTTGTCCCCAGGCTTCGTTCATTGTGAAATTGCCGGCATTATCCGTCATTTTTTTCGATCCCCACACCGATATCTCCTGTCCGGCTACGCGTGCGGAGAAAAAGCCGTTGTCGAAATTCATGCCCACGCGTGCGCGATTGGAGATAAATGCAGAAGCTTCATCGGTTTTCTCACGCGGATATGAGTATCCGTTTCGATATTCCAAACGCGGTCGTATTTGTACGTCAACTGAAAAGTTGCCGCCTTGTTCATCCTGAGCTTTCAAGCCCAGCAACGATGCAAAAAAACATACGATAAACGCAAAAATTAGATTCTTTTTCATACGGAATGATAGTTTAGTGTGTGTTTCTAAAAATATATAACTTTTTGAAGATAATTCCGGATTAATCTGTGCGTCTGTATCCATTCGAATGTGAAATGGAACGTATAGGTGCCTGTTTGCCGGTAAAGCAAACTCATAGACGTTACTCCTTGAGTAACTGATCAATGGTGTCTGTCACTTTCCTGCTGTTCCAATCCGCAGCGCCCACTTTGCGGATGGCAATATCGCCTTTTTTGCCGATCAGGAAAGTGATGGGTATGGTGTTTGAGGCCAGTTGTTTGGGCGGCGCGGACTGAATGTAATAGGCCAGCAGGTTGTAACCTTTGTCGGCCATGAATTTATCCACGGTAGGTTTTGGGTCTGTGGTCGCAAAAACAAACACCACATCCGGATTATCCCTGTATTTGTTGTACAAGTCCTGCATAATAGGCATTTCGGCGATACAGGGAGGGCACCATGTTGCCCACGTGTTCAGGAAGATCACTTTGCCTTGTGCCTGGCTTAAATTGAAAGGTTGGTTGCTATCGTCCGTAAGTTGCCATTGGTAATCCGTTAATCTTTCCCTTTTTTCAACTTTTTGCACCGACGGGCTGAAAGAAGCCATCAGTTTGCTTGTCAGTATCTTGAGTTTGCTTCCCAGAGGTGTAAACAAAACGGCAGCGATTAACCCGATAAAAAGGATGTTGGATATCCACGATTTTTTCTTACTCGCTTTTTTTTGTGTTTCTTGTTCCATTTTATTCTGTGTGTTTATGATAAACGTATTTTGCAGCAGGAAAGTTTATGAATGGTCAAACGGAACGGGAAAAACCCTTCGTTTATTTCGATGAACGCATTGCCTTGACAACGTTGAGCGATGCATCTGCCGCATATTTTTTGTACGCCTCCGATTCCACCGGATAAATGACTATTTGGCCTTCGGCATTGTGATGCACTCCCCAGCCGTAACGTTTTGTGAGCGGCGAAGCACGGAAACAGGCTTGTCCTTTCGAAAAAAATTGTTCCCGCGCTTCGGGGCGTTCGTTTTCAGGGATTGCGTTGCGGTCTGCATAAACCGTAAAAAGCACGTCGTCCGAAGTATATTTGTAGGGATTTTCGTACAACATATCGAATTGCATGGTAGCAACCGATTTTTTTCCATCTTTTGCCGGAGGCATTTCTGCTTTAGTGATCGGACAATCGTCTGCAACCTGAATGAAGACGTTGGTGTAATTGGTGGTGTGGGTTTTCATTTTTTTATTCTAACGCCTTATTTAAAAATGCATTCAACGGATACTGCACTTTTAGAACCTTCATCAGCCGCTCAATAAGGTTGTCCTTCAGAAAAAATTCATTCTCAAGAGCATAATGGGTGATGAAATGCTTGTTTTTCAGCAACTCGATCTCTTCAAAATCCTTCGGATAACCTTTGGGCGGATTCTTCAGCTTGTCTTCGTCCGAAATTTCGTGAAAATATTTTTTGAACGTTTTGTCGTCGAGAATCTTACGGATTTCGGCGGGATTGTGGTATATCCGGTTGCGGATGGACTCCAGATCGGCGGGATCGGACATGTAAATACCTCCGGCAAGAAACGACTGATCCGGCTGAACGTGTATGTAATATCCTGCCAGACGGGTTTTCCGGCCGCCGTTGGCGATAAAAGCGCTGAAATGGGTTTTGTACGGCGATTTGTCGTGGGAGAACCGCACATCGCGATAGATGCGAAACATGCACTCCTCGGCGCTCACCGTCCCGATGCTCGGATCGAGCTCACTTAGCGGCGGAATGAGCGCGTTCACGAATTTTTTAAATTCCGCAAGTGCTTCGTTGTATTCTTCTTTGTGTTCGTTGAACCAGTTACGGTCGTTATACACCTGTAACTTGGTCAGGAAATCGAATATAGGGGTAAAGTTCATAAGATTTTATATTTAAAAATGGGTTGTTTATTAATTAAAGATGCTGTCATATTTTTCTTAAAGATTTCACATTTAAAATGATTGTACGTTACTTTTTAACGGCGTGGGGCTTTCCGCGGGGCTCTCTGATTAATTTTAATTATTTGCTTGTGCGGGCGACGAGACTTCACAATTGTTCGTTAGCCCGCCTGACGCCAAAGCCCGTGTTAGCGGTTCCTTGCTTTTATTTCAATTTTTTAATCGTGTTACTCGCAAGTAACGATTTCATTTGGGTAATGGCTACCTTGTTGAGTTGAATTAACTTTTCACTTTGCGATAAGCCTTGTCGGATTAACAATGCGTTCACGCTTTCCATATTGCTCAACACTACAAGTTGTTCCAACGTAGCGTAATCTCTTATATTTCCTGTTTTGTCGTGGTTATTGTCTCGCCACTCTTTTGCTGTAATTCCGAAAAGGGCAACGTTTAGCAAATCGGCTTCATTGGCATAAACAAAACTTGCTTGCTGTTTAGTAATCTCGTCTGGTATAAGGTTTTCTTTAATGGCATTAGTGTGAATTTGATAATTTACTTTAGCAAGTGTTCTTTGTAAGTTCCACTCTAATTTTAGGCAGTTATGTTCCTCTTCTTTAAGGCGTTGAAATTCATTAATCAAGTATATCTGAAATTCGGGACTTAGCCACATCGCAAAGTGAAAAGCGATGTCTTTATGAGCATAAGTACCACCGTATCGCCCCGATTTCACAAGCATACCTACAGCGCTTGTTCTGTCTATCCATTGACCAACGGACATTATAAATCTATTGGTACCTGCC
>JAQVEB010000205.1 GCA_028698105.1 Petrimonas sp.
TGCGCTCCATTCCGGTCAATACGTGCGTATCCTGATGCAGAAAAGTTGTCCAGTATTCGTCGTAATATCTCGGCGGACGCTGATCGGTAACAAAACCGATAACCATTTTTTTTCCTTCCTGTTTGTCTTTAGCGATGGTGCGGAAAGCATCTTTCATTTCAATGCTTTTGGGGATAAATCGCGAACGCAGCTTAAGAAAGAAATGTTCAAAACCGATGTTATTCAATCGTTTATATATTTGCCCCTGCACAACATCGGGCGACAGGTGGTAACCGATAGAGGGTACGAACTCCCAGTTTCCGTAATGTCCGAGGCTCAAAAAGCACGAATTTCCTCCTTTGGTGATCCTATTTATTAATTCGGGATTCTCGAACTTCATACGCCGCAGGATTTCTTCGTCCGAAATATGCAGCAGTTTGATGGTCTCCACATAATAATCGCACAAAAAACGGTAAAATTTTAGCTCCGTAGCCAATATTTCATTTGCCGGTTTATCGGGAAAAGCGTGCGTAAGGTTCTTCCTGACCATCTTGCGGCGATAACGCACCAGATAATAAAGCAGAAAATAAAGAATATCCGAAAGAACGTACAGCGCCCGCAGCGGCAACAGCGCGTGCAGGTAAAAAATGCCGTACAGCAGATAATAAACCGTATTTTTCTTCGATTCTTTTTTCATGCCGATCACGGATTATCTGGTTGGAAACAAAACGTCTTTTGTTAGCGCTTGCATTGCGCCTGTTTCGTGCTCCCACTCTCCCACTTCGATATCAACTACCCGGTTGATTAGATCGGTGTCATAGTCGGCGAACACCCGCACGTAGTTTTCGGTGAAACCGAACATTTTATCGCCGTATTTCGTGTGTTCGAACAACGCTTTGCGGCGGGTGCCTTGTTGCGACCGGTAAAACTCCGCCAGTTTCGTTTCCGAAATATCAAGCAACGCTTTGCTGCGGGCATGTTTTACCTTTGGATCCACTGCGTGGTCAATTTTCAACGCCTGCGTACCTTCGCGTTCGGAATAGGTGAAAACGTGCAATTGCGATACCGGCAACGATTCAATAAACCGCCGACCTTCCTCAAAATATTCATCGGTTTCGCCGCGCACGCCCACAATAACGTCCACACCGATAAACGCATCGGGCAACATGTCTTTTATTTTCTCTATTTTGCGGCGAAACAACGCCGTATCGTATTTTCGTTTCATCAACCGCAGCACGGCATCGCTTCCCGCTTGCAGCGGAATGTGGAAGTGAGGTGCCATACGGCGCGATTTCGCCACAAAATCAATGATATCGTCGGTCAGCAGGTTCGGTTCGATGGACGAGATGCGAAAACGCTCGATACCTTCCACCTGATCCAGCGCCTGAATCAAACCGAAGAAACTTTCGTTGGTCGTTTGCCCAAAATCGCCGATATTCACTCCGGTGAGTACGATTTCTTTTCCGCCTTCCTGCACCACATTTTCGGCCTGTTTCACCAAATCGGCGATGGAGCCGTTGCGGCTTCGCCCGCGGGCGAAGGGGATGGTGCAATATGTACAGAAATAGTCGCAACCGTCCTGCACTTTCAGGAAATAACGGGTACGATCGTCGGCCGAAACCGATGGAACAAATGTGCGTATGTGGTTCGTTTTGGAGATAACAATCTCGCCTTTATCTTTCTTCTGTAAATCATCCAGATACTGTACCACATCCAGCTTCTGTTCTGCTCCCAGCACCAAATCCACTCCTTCAATTCCGGCAATGTCTTCGGGTTTTAACTGTGCATAGCACCCGGTAACAACCACAAATGCACCGGGATGTTGCTGGATCATTTTTCGTATGGCCTGGCGCCCTTTTTTATCGGCCAGTTCCGTAACGGAACAGGTGTTGATCACGCAAATATCGGCTTTTTGCCCCCGTCGCGCCCTCAGCACGCCGGCTTGCGACAACTGGCGCCCGATAGCCGATGTTTCGGCAAAATTCAATTTACACCCTAATGTATAATAAGCTGCGGTTTTATGTTGAAAAACAGAATGATCTATCATAACTTCGTAACGAAACGGTAAACGGACATGTGTTTGTGTTTCCGCATACCAATTTTCGGAGAAAAATTCATATTATTCTGCAAAAATACAACAATTTCATCGCATTTCTCGTCATTTTTCTTTTGTTATTCAAATGAACATCGTAATTTTGCACAAAATTGACAAATGTGTGCAAAAAATGATTGATCAAAATTTCATAAAATTATACGAAGACAGCTTTAAAAAGAATTGGGAATTACCGGCCTTGAGCGACTACAAAGACGGAACCTCGTTAACATACGGCCAACTGGCGGCCGAAATTGCACGTATTCATGTTCTTTTTGCGGAATACGGATTAAAAAAGGGCGATAAGGTGGCCTTGGTAGGGAAAAATCACACTTCGTGGTCTGTTGTTTTTCTGGGAACCATTACCTATGGCGCTGTAATCGTGCCTATTTTGCACGATTTTCATCCCGAAAGCATCGCACACATCATTGAACATTCCGAGTCCAAAATCGCGTTCATCAACGAAAATATTTGGCAAAATATGGAGCAGAACAAAGTGAACATACCTGTTTTTGCCATCCCTTCATTCAACCTGATTGCGAATCCGACAGCCGAAACGGTAAAAAATAAAGAACAAACGGACGCCGCTTTCGCAAAAAAATATCCCAACGGATTTCACCGGGAAGATATCGTTTATCCGCATACGGGCAACGAAGAAGTTATTTGTTTGAATTACACCTCGGGCACTACCGGTTTCAGCAAAGGCGTGATGCTCACGGCCAACAATTTTGCCGGAAATGTAACGTACGCACACACCCTCGATCTGCTGTTTGAAGGCGATAGAGACCTGGCTTTCCTGCCCATGGCACACGCTTACGGGTGCGCTTTCGATTTTCTGTACGCGCTCACCGAAGGTGTTCACGTGACGCTTTTGGGCGTAATGCCTACCCCGCAGAATCTGGTTAAAGCTTTTCAGCAAGTGAAACCGAATATCGTGATCACCGTACCGCTTATACTGGAAAAAATTTACAAAAAGAAAGTGCTTCCCGTAATAGAAAAACCCATCATAAAAACCTTACTAAAAATCCCGGCAATAAATACGCTGATATTGAATAAGATAAGAAAATCACTGATGGATGCTTTAGGCGGAAATTTTCGCGAAGTCATTATCGGCGGAGCGGCGTTGAACAAAGAGGTGGAAGCGTTTTTCATGAAAATTAAATTCCCGATTACTGTCGGTTACGGCATGACGGAGTGCGCCCCGCTTATTTCGTACGATCATCATTACGATTTTGTGGCAACATCGTGCGGATCGGTTCTGAAAGGTATTATGGAAGCCCGAATAGACTCGCCCGATCCCGAAAATATACCGGGAGAAATTCAGGTGCGCGGCGAAAACGTGATGAAGGGATACTACAAAAATCCTGAAGCAACAGCTGCGGCTTTCACCAACGACGGCTGGTTAAAAACCGGCGATTCGGGTATTCTGGATAAGGACAACCGCCTGTACATTAAAGGACGTATAAAAACAATGATCCTGAGCGCTAACGGACAAAATATTTACCCCGAGGAAATTGAATCGCGTTTGAATAACATGCCTTACATTGCCGAAAGCGTTGTGGTGGAACGCAACGGCAAACTTACGGCTCTCATTTTTCCCGATTTTCCGGCCATAGAAGCCGATAACCTGAACACAGAAGAAAAAATAGCGGAAATAATGGAAACCAATCGCCAAAACTTAAACAAGCGTGTGGCAAACTATGAGAAAATTTCTGATATAGAATTGACACTCACGGAGTTCGAAAAAACGCCGAAGAAAAGTATCAAGAGGTTCCTGTATAAATAGCACCATTATAGTTAATAAATACTAAAAATATTATTTTTTTCGATAAATAATTTCGGAAAATATGTTTTATAACACAAAAATGACGTATCTTTGCGCCGTTTTTTAAAAAGAACTTTATTTATCGTTTAAAATTATAGAAAAATGAAAAAGGTATTATTATTCGTAGCATTCGTTGCTACAATTGGATTTGCTTCTTGCACAGGAAACAAACAAGCTGAAGCTGAAAAAGCAAAACAAGACAGTATCGCTGAAGTTGCAAGATTAGACAGCATCGCTAAAGCTCAGGCTGACAGCATCGCTGCTGCCGCTGCCGCTGCTGCTGATACAGTTAGCGAAGTTATCGAAGAAGCTGCTGCTGTTGTTAAGTAAGAGCCAATCTCGTTTAAAACGAACAAAAAGCCACTCATTGAGTGGCTTTTTTATTTGCTTATTCCGGAAAAGCAACTAACTTTGTTTGTCAAAACATGTTTCTCATCTTATACGAAAAGCTATGAAACGAACATTTTTAGCCGGCATTTTGCTGAGTTTTTTGCTTTCGGCATGCATTCAGGAAAAACAATCCTTTGAAAAGATACTTACTTTCCCCGATAGAGTTACGTCTGAACAAAAAGTTAAGTTAGCTGCTTATGTAGTGCCCACCCCTCAACAATATGACTGGCAACAACTGGAATTAACGGCTTTCATCCATTTCGGAATGAACACGTTCACAGGGCGTGAGTGGGGCGACGGTAAAGAAGACCCGGCTCTGTTCAATCCGACGGATTTCAATGCGGAACAATGGGTTACGGCATTAAAAGATGCAGGATTCAAAATGCTCATTCTCACCGCAAAACATCACGACGGATTCTGCCTGTGGCCAACAAAGACCACCTCTCATTCCGTTGCCTCATCACCCTGGAGGGACGGCAACGGCGACGTGGTGAAGGAAGTAAAAGCCGCGTGCGACAAATACGGCATGAAATTTGGCGTTTATTTATCTCCCTGGGACAGGAACGCCGAAAGCTACGGCGACTCGCCCCGCTACAACGAAATGTTTGTCCAGCAACTTACGGAATTACTGTCGGATTACGGCGAAATTAACGAAGTATGGTTCGACGGAGCAAACGGCGAAGGGCCTAACGGCAAGGTTCAGCAATACGACTGGAGAGCGTTTTACAAAGTCATCGAGAAATTGCAGCCGAAAGCCGTGAAAGCAATTATGGGAAACGATATCCGATGGGTTGGCAACGAAAGCGGCCTTGGCCGTGAAACCGAATGGAGCGTTACGCCGCTCAATCCCGATGTGAGCGGTGTTGTTATCCAACAAAATAAACAACTGGATATATCGCCTACTTCAAAAGACCTGGGAAGCAGAGAGCTGATCGCCGAGGCGAAAACGGTTTACTGGTATCCGTCGGAAGTTGATGTATCCATCCGTCCGGGCTGGTTCTATCATCCCGAACAGGATCATCAGGTAAAAACACTCCAACAATTAGTGGATATTTACTTTAAATCCGTTGGAATGAACTCCGTTCTGTTGCTGAACGTGCCGCCCGACACGCGCGGACAAATTCACGAAATTGATGTGGAACGTTTGGCACAATTCGGCACGTATATAACCAATAGTTTTAACAATAACAAGTTATTGAACGGCAATGTGCTGTGGACAGCAAAACCCGGGGCGTCAAAAGAATACGGCATTAATGCGGGCGATACCGTCAACACCATTATGTTGCAGGAAGATATCCGGCAGGGACAGCGTGTGGAATCGTTCAGCGTTGAGGGGCTCATTAACGATAAATGGGAGAAACTTACCGGTGGCACCACCATCGGTTACAAGCGGTTACTGAAATTCGATAACGCGGCTCCCTCGAAAATAAAGATCACCATACAGGATGCGCGCGCCAAAGCCAACATCAGCAATGTAGGCGCTTTTTATGTGCCCGTGATTAAAGACACGTTAAAGGTAACGCGCCTGAACGACGTAGATAAAAACGCATGGACGTCCACAAAG
>JAQVEB010000206.1 GCA_028698105.1 Petrimonas sp.
CTATTTATAGCAGACAGCCAAAATATTTTCAGTTTATTAGGGTAATTTAACTTTTTAGAAGTAGATAACTGTATAATCTGAAATTATTTTCTAAAAACGAAAAAGGCTAACCTTTCGGTTAGCCCCATGAGAATTATATTTTTAAAATTATACACTCGGTACGGTTATTACCGGATTATTGGTAGCTTCATCAATTGCTTCATTCGCGTTAACTTCATCTTCAGGGATAAGCCACAATAGAATTGGAGCTTCAGCTGGTAGATTGTAAGAAAATGGAGCAGGATAGTTGATTCCACTTCTCTGTATCGGTTTTTTAAGCCTCTTCACATCAAACAAAGAGAACCCCTCACCCCACAACTCAATTCTTCTTTGCATCCAAACCTCATCCTGAATTCCTTTAGAGTCACTAGTAGGACAGACATAAGAAGGATTTCTGTAAGTTTTAACGAAATTCTCTAACGCTTGCTTACCTCCTGTTGTATTTCCACTCATTGCCAAAGCTTCAGCTTGTATAAGTATCATTTCTTCGACACGCATCAGTGGTAAATCGCACGCATTCGTTGGGTTGTTGTATTGATCTTGATATGGACCGAACTTAACATTGAGATAAGGACCGTTCCAACCGAACCAATCTATCACACCGTATTCTTCACCATTGTACGTAGTGGTCCAGGTATAATCGATGTATGGAGAGAATTTTTCTTCATCAATCCACCATCCTTTTCTAACATCAGTTGATGGAATAGATTCCCATAAATCTTGATTTATGTATCTCCCTGCATATCCCGGAGAATAACCATTTCCGGTCAAAGAACAAATCATCGATGGGAAGTTGAGGATTCCTGATTGTACGATATCATTAGTTTCTGAAACATCACTACCCCAAATCCAAGATGACGCGCCTATATCATTAAATGACGGTTTTGATACATCTGCGATGGAATAAGGAGTGAACCCAGCCATTGCTTTTTCAGCATCTGCTGCAGCTTCAGCCCATTTTTCCATGTTAAGGTTCGCTCTCGCACGCAAACCGTAAGCAACATTTTGATTGATCATCTCTTTTCCAGGACGACTAAAGCCAGCCAATAAATCAATTGCTTCATCAAGGTCCTTGATGATTAAATCGTATACTTGTTGAACAGTAGCTCTTGGATTATTGGATGCCTGTTCAGGTGTGGTTTCTTCAGTTACAATGGGCACAGCAGGAGCACTTTCGTGTCCTTTATACGTGAACTGATAGATTTGAACTAAATGGAGATAATCGAACGCTCTTGAAGCTAATGCCTGACCTCGGTAAGCTTTCAATAAAGGGTCTGTGGGACCTGCAGGAATAGTGAATAAAATATCATTAGCGGTTTTCATATGGCTATAAAATAAATTCCATAGAAAATAAGTAATTTCACTAGGAGCTGTCCTGTCCGTATATCTCATTGAGTTACGATACCAGTTGTATCCCGTATTTTCAGAAGGCATGTCTTGTCCAGATGAATCAAACATCATACCGGCAGATGCATAGCCATAATCATAATGACGCGTGCCGCCGTACCAATCATAAATTGAAGCATATTTTATTAATCCTGAATACAAGCCATTGACTTCGGCTTGCAATCTTTCGGGAGCAATTTTAGTGAGTTCTTCTTTTTGTTTCTCTGTAAATACAGAACCTTCCGGTTCTAAGTCCAAATCTGAACATCCAGTAGAAAAGATGAACGCTGTGGCAAAAAGAATACCAAAAAATGTTTTTATCTTTTTCATAATTATTTTTTTATCTATTAAAATTGAATACTTATACCACCGGAAACCGTTCTGATAGCTGAATAACGATATCCTCCAGGACCACTTGCTGAAGTATAAGATCTTCGTGGATCCATTCCTTTTCTCGCAGTAAACAGAGCAACATTATCGGCTGTTAAATAGATTCTCAAATTATTCAACGATATGTTTTGGATAACATTTTTAGGTAATGTATATCCTAACGTAATATTCGTTAAATCTAAGTAATTAGAACTCGTCAAAAACCTATCAGAAGTAGAATTAGCGTAGAGATCGCCAGCTTTAAGTCTTGGCACATCTGTATTTGTGTTCTCCGGAGTCCAGGCATTTAATATATCATTGTGCCAATTTGTTCCGGCGCTATTTGTAGTTCCAGCATGCATTAGGGATTGGTATCCATCATCAATAATTCTACCACCAAGCTGATATGCAAACGATATAGAAAAATCGAATCCATAAGCATTCAAGCTAGTACCGAAACCTCCATAAAATGGGGGAAGTATATTGCCTGTAGCGTATTTAGTTGCCTGATTGTATTCCGTGGTTGTTTCCTTACCCGTAACGTTTCCGTCTGCATCTTGCGTGTTCTTATAGTACAAAGCAACACCATTTTCGTCAACTCCTGCATAGTTTCTGATATAAAGGTTATACATTGACTCGCCCTCTCTGTATATTCGTGTTCCCTGAATAAGTTCGCCTTTAAGTTCAGGAGCTAATTTTAGAATTTTATTTTTTAGAAAAGTTCCATTCGCGTAAACGTTCCAAAGGACATTTCGTGTTTTGACTATATCCGAGCGTAAATCAATTTCAACACCGCTATTCAAAATCGATCCAATATTCATTGGAATAGTAGCGTATCCGTTTGATGGCGGAACTGGCATATAATAAAGCAAATCTGTTGTTTTACGACTGAAATATTCAACACTGCCCGCCAACTTATTATTCCAAAGATTAAAATCGAATCCGGTGTTGAAAGAATATGAGGTTTCCCACGTTATATCCTTGTTTCCTTTATAAGTCATGGTTGTAGCGAAATCCTTATTGTTCTCCTTCACAGTAAATTGGTCCGTGTATGGATAATAATTGTTGGTTTCACCATCATTATAAAGCAATGCATCATTTCCTTGAATACCGTAACTTGCTTTAAATTTTAAAAAATCTACCCAATCCAAGTTTCGCATAAAAGTTTCTTGAGTCATAACCCATGCGAATCCCAAGCTTCCAAAATTCCCCCATCTGTTATCAGGATGAAAACGCGAAGATGCATCTCTTCTGTAGGACCCACTGAAGATATATTTTTGATCATACTCATATTGTGCCCGTCCTAACCATCCTTCAGTCCCATAATTATCTGTATATGACTCTGCTGTGGGATTAAGTATCGCATTATCAATTTCAACTATTGACGGGTTAAACAATTTTTCTTTGCTTCCCATCAGATATTTGTATTTATACCGATAAGTTTCATGTCCCAGAAGTATGTCGAAACTATGCACGTCATTAAATATTTTGTTATAATTCAGAAGCTGCTGATGGTTAATTGAGGTTGTTCTGAAAGCACCGTTGTATACGATTCCTCCAACTCTTGAGTATTGTCCGTAAAATGCATTATATAATCTGCTGTAACGAGTATTGTCAACATCAGTGCCCAAATTATACGTAAATCGTAGACCGTCGATAATATCTATATCTAATCCCCATCTTCCTCCAAAAACATCTGCCAAGTATTGCCTTTTGTCAAGTTCTAACATTGATGCCGGGTTAGATCCACTCATAAAAGTACGCTTGTAATTTCCTCCTGTTCTGTCGCCGAAATCATAAACTGTGTATCCTCTCGAATCGATTTTAATAGAACCGTCAGCATTTCTAACGTACATAGGATAAATTGGTGCCAGGAAATCAGCTACATAAAATAAGTTAGCTGAAGATGTTCCTTCCTGAGTTGCGGGGGATGACATATCATAATTTGTATACGCGAGATTTGCCCTTAGTTTCAGCCATTCCTTAGCCTGGTAATCCGCATTCAATCGGGTTGAGTATCTTTTAAATCCGGAGTTCGCTACAATCCCTGCATCATCTAAGTAGCCACCTGAAGCAAAATATCTGATTTTGTCCGTACCTCCTGAAATACTTACGTTATACTCTTGACGTAAGTTTCCCTTTTGAAATAGTTCGTTGTACCAGTTATCGGGTTTATAGTAAAATTGTCCATCACTGTAACCTAATGTTGCACTTGGATTTAATTTTCCATCCATACCTATCATGCTTTGCCCCGCTGGAACTGTATATATCTGGTACCCTACACCTCCGTTTTCATTTGTGGGGAGGTATTGGTTGGCTAAGGCATTAGCTGCTTCAGGACCACGAACATTTCCCTGCGGGTCTTTTGTATTTATAAACTCGTTGTATATAGACTGATACGCTTTTTCCAAATATAATCCTGGATCCGTTAAAACATCGTAATTTGAAGTACCTCTTGAATTCGTTCCCCATTTTACATCTACATTTACTGATGCATCTTTATTCTTACCGCTTTTCGTGGTAATCAAAATAACACCGTTTGCACCGCGAGCTCCATACAAAGCATTGGATGCTGCATCTTTCAACACGGTCGTACTTTCTATATCTGCAGTATTTATGGACGAAATATCTCCATCGAACGGCACCCCATCTACGACATATAGAGGAGCGTTGCCTGCTGCCATTGAACCGACACCTCTAATACGCACCGTGGATGTGGTACCAGGTTGTCCGTTTGATTTGGTAACCTGAACACCAGCAACCTGACCCGTCAACGCATTTGTGACATTTGATACCTGCCTCTTGGAAATAGCCTCACTATCAATAACGGCGGCCGAACCGGTGAAAGATGATCTTTTCGCAGTGCCGTATGCCACAACCATCACTTCTTCCAACAATTTTGTATCTCCCACCATAACAATTCTAGGGTTCGATGTTACGGGAACTTCTTGCGTGTTCATACCCACATAAGAGATTATCAATGTTCCATCTGTCGGTGCGGACAAACTAAAACGTCCATCTATATCAGTAACAGTTCCCTGTGTAGTACCTTTTACCTGTACCGTAGCACCAATAACCGGTTCACCGGCTTCATCCACCACGGTGCCCCGCACCTGTGTCTGAGCCATCATAATCCCTATTCCCATAAAGAACAGGGCTAAAAACATTGTTAGTTTTCTTTTCATAAACTCTACATTTTAAATTTAAAATTTATTTTCTTTATCCTCTAATTTGTGTTTCGTGTGAAATTATTGTCGCTGAAGTTTTGTGCGTTCAACACCCGGAAAACGCATGTTAGCGCGTCTTCCCTTGAGACGTGTTTGCACAAAAGTCATGCCGGTTTTGTTGTTTTTTCATAAAAAACCCGTTTTTCGGCAGCTCGCAACACCTTACAGTTACATTTCACAAGCGATTAACAACTTATTAGATTACATTTGAGATGCAAATATAAATTATTTTTTATTATAAAACTATCTTTTAACATTTTATCATTATTGTTAGGGTTCATATTTGTTAGATCAAAGGACTATTTCGTTTAAAAACAAAAAAGGAAGTGAACCCAAAAGATCACTTCCTTTAATTCGTTTTAATTGTCTGTTAGTTATCGGCAGCAAATCCCGTAAAACGGAATCCAGATATCTTGTAACCATAGTACCCGTATCTCTGGGGATAAGGATCGTCGTCGAATTTTGCAATAAATATGATACTGTCTGCGGGCATACCACTCGGTGTTTTTGCGGCACCTAGTAAAATTTTACCATTTTCAATTGTGACTTTCGAGTCGTAGGACTCGTTTTGCGCATCCGGAGCGGAGAAAGTAAGTGTATTTAAATCTACATTTATTTTGTTTTTAAAGTCCCAAAAATTCCCGTTATCGTTTACCCACATTTCGGTCGTGCTGTTTGAAGCAGTATTATAAGTGTCAAGATGAAAATATCCGATACCAAAAAGATCCTCGTCTTTATAGACAATTTCGCCATTAGCATCGACCGCATCAGCTTTAACGTACCATTCACCAGCCATTGCTTCAGCATCAGTTTCTCCT
>JAQVEB010000207.1 GCA_028698105.1 Petrimonas sp.
GGAGATTAACCGGATGGAGCTAAAAACGCTGCTGGAGAAAGGCCGCTTTCCGGAAAAACAGGGCGAAATATTGCTGAGCGATGAGCTGTTCGATAAAATGAAACTGCGTTTGGACGATGAAGTAACACTGATTTCCGTCACCATGTTCGGTGAGATGGCTATGTACAATTTTCGCGTGGCGGGAACGCTGCATTTCGGCGTAAATATGCTGGACAAGGGCATGATGATCGCCGATATAACCGATGTGCAACAGGCGCTGAACATGGAAAATGCGGCGGGACAAATCCTCGGATTCTTTAAAACCAACGTATATAACAATAAAAAAGCCCACGAGATAGCCCAAAAATTCAACCTTCGGTACGCAGGAAACGAAAGTGAGTTTGCGCCTGTTATGGCAACGCTGTCCGACGATGGGCTTATGGGCATGTCTTTTTCGCTGATGGAAAATATTTCCAACATCGTGATCCTTGTTTTCATCATTGCCATGTCCATCGTTTTGTGGAATGCCGGATTGATCAGCGGGTTGCGGCGTTACGGCGAATTCGGTTTGCGGCTGGCCATCGGCGAAAATAAAAACGAAGTTTACAAATCGTTGTTATGGGAGGCGGTGCTTATCGGCATTGTGGGGTCGGTTATCGGAACAATGCTGGGGTTGTTTGTGGCGTGGTTAATGCAGACTTACGGTATTGACGTAAGCAGCATGATGAAAGACTCCAATATGATGATATCGAACGTAATACGCGCAAAGATATCGGCGAGAACATTTTATATCGGTTTCATTCCGGGATTATTGGCAACCATTATCGGAGCCATGCTGGCAGGGATAGGAGTGTACAAACGGCAGACGGCGAATTTGTTTAAGGAGTTGGAAAACTGATACAGGTAAAACATTGATTATTAAGTAAAAAAATACAGACATACAAAATATACAACAATGAAAAAACTTATTTTACTCATCGGCTTGTTGACGCCCGTGTTCACATCGGCACAAAACAGGGATGCGAACAGCATTTTAGATAAAGTGGACCAAAACATGAGCGCAAATTCGCGCATCATGACGGCCGAAATGCAGGTGAACTCGGCACGCGCTACGCGCACCATGGAGATGAAAACCTGGGCCGTGGGCGATAAAAAAGCCTTTACCGAATACCTTTCTCCCGCACGGGAGAGGGGAACCAAAATGCTAAAGCTGGAAAACCGCCTGTGGATTTACTCGCCTTCGACCGACAGAACGATCCAGATATCGGGACACATGCTCCGTCAATCGGTTATGGGAAGCGATTTGTCGTACGAGGATATGATGAACGATAAACCTTTGCAGGAACAGTACAACGCGGAAATAAACGGCGAAGAGATCGTTGACGGACGAAACTGCAAGGTGCTTACCTTGACGGCCAAAATTCCCGATGTGAACTATTACATGCAGAAAATCTGGGTGGATGAGGAGCGTTTCGTGATGCTCAAAGCGCAACAATTCGCTAAAAGCGGAAAAATGCTCAAACAAATGACGTTATCCGATGTGCAAAAAGTGCAGGGACGCTGGTTTCCGATGCGGTTTTTGTATAAAGATATGCTGAAAAGCGGCGATGGCACAACTTTTTCGATCAAAACCATCCGGTTCGATGAAAATATTCCCGAAAGCGTTTTCAACAAAGCGAATCTACGATAAAAAAAGACGGCCGGAGCCGTCTTTTAAATGGGATGTTGTCGCTTTTAAGACAAGTAGGAGGTGAGCATCCAGATATCTTTTTCCTGTTCAGAAATAAAATCGCTCATCAGGGCAACTGTTGCTTCATCGCCACCTTCGGAAGCTATTTCAAGAGTTTTACGTTCCTGTGCGATAAGCACTTTCAGGGAATCGAGAATGAGTCCGGCAATTTCGTCGCCGTTGCTCATAATGCCCGTTTCAGTGATTTGTGAAGTTTTCAGATAATCGCTGAAATTATGCTTCGGAGTATCTCCGAGCATTAGTATGCGCTCGGCAACTTCATCCACTTTATCTGCGGTGCTGTCATACATTTTTTCATAAGCCTCATGCAGTTGATAAAAACCGCGTCCTTTTATGTTCCAATGAAATCCGCGAAGATTCGTGTAAAATACCTGAAAATCGGCTAATAATAGCTGTAACTCTTTCGCAACGCCGGTTGCAGTATTTGTGTTTACTTGTGTAAATCTAATGTTTTCATATTAATCATATTTATTTTGTTTATATTCGCTACAAAGATATAAATAAAAATGATATATATGAAATTTATCAAAGTGAATAAGCTATAGAAATAATTTATAATTTTTTACGCTTCAGCACCACCCAAATGATCATCGGCGCGCCGAAAATTGCCGTAACGGCATTTATCGGTAACGTTCTGTTAGCCACCGGGATTTGGGAGACAATATCGCACACGAGCAGCAGAATACTACCCAGTATCAGTGTTGCGGGGATAATGGTTTTGTGATTTACGGTTCCGAAAAATGCCCGTGCGAAATGCGGTATCACCACGCCCACAAAAGCGATAGGGCCGGTAAATGCTGTTACGGCTCCGGTTATTACAGCGGTAATGGTAATGATCACTATCCGCATTTGCCTCACATTCAGTCCGGCACTCGAAGCGTAACGTTCGCCCAACAGCAAGCTGTTTAATGTTTTCTGCAAGAAAAAGGTTGCAGCTATACCAATAAAGATCAATCCGGTCAACAACGGTATCTTGTTCCACGTAACGGCGCCGAGGCTTCCGAACGTCCACGTAACGAAAACTTTGAGCGAATCGGGATCGGCAAAGCTTTGCAGAATGGTTATGGCGGCACTCGCCACGTAGCCGAAGATCATTCCCAACACCAAAATAGTTACTGAATCGTTTATCCGTGCCGAAACTCCCAAAATAAGCATCAGCACGAGTATGGCTCCGGCAATTGCAGCCACAACCTGCGCCATGCTGCCCATCGAACTGATGAGCGGATAAATAGCCGATCCGCTGAGCATCGTCAGCAAGGCAACGCCAAGTCCTGCGCCGGCGCTTACGCCCAACACATCGGGGCCGGCAAGCGGATTGCGAAACAGCGTTTGCATGAGCAAACCCGAAACCGAGAGTGCCGAGCCTGCCAATATGGCGGTGAGCGCTTTTGGCAACCGATAGTTGAACACGATTTCATCCACGATGGCATCGCCTGAAGTGCCGAAAAGCGCCGCCCACGCCTTTGCAGCCGATATGGGGGCGTTTCCCGTGAAAATATCGCCGATAAATGCGGCGAAAAGAATGACGAGCAAAAGGATGAATATTGAGGTTTTGCTTTTCACAATTTACTGTAACGGTTTAATATAGGTATATTCGTATTCCGGCAGTCGTTTGGGATAAGCCGCTTTGATCAGGTCTTTGAGCAACAGGTCGGGGTTGGCTACCGCACTTTCGAAATAATCGTTTCCGCCGGAGGCGGTTGTCCGGTTATCATTGTTGAAAACGTGTTTATCTTTCACCGACTTCAACAGCAGGTACTTCGGGTCTTTTGCGGCGAGTTCTTCGTACGATTTTGCGGTGCAACCAAACCAATATTCGGCTTTGCCGAATTGCGTGAGCACGGTTTCAATATCCAACCCCAGGCTGCCGCCCTCTTTGTTCCCGCTGTAGAAATAATCGAGTTGCGCATCGCGGAAAAGGAGGGCGTTGAAACTGTTTCCGCCGGGCACATACCATGTTCCCTGAAAGTTGTCGCCGGCCATTACCGTATGTTTCTGCGGAATATTTTTCACCAGATCTTCGGCGGCGCGGTAGCGCGATTCAATTTCAGTAAATAGACTGTCGGCCAGCGATTCCTTATCGAAAAAGGCGGCGATCAGCTTGATCCACTCGGCGCGCGCCAGCGGCGAGTTTTCCATCCATTCCAGATTATAAATCACGGGAAATCCGGCTTCGGAAACACGTTCGCTATACGTATCGCGCTGAGCGTAAGCCGAAGTGAGAATGGCTTCCGGCTTCAACGCAAGCGTTTTTTCGAGGTTCATTTGGAACGGATCGCCAAGATCAGCGATCGTGTTGTTTTTGAGCCCTTCCAGAATGGCCGGGTTGTAAACACGAAATCCGTCGGAAGTCCCGGTGATTTTATCGAGCTCGCCCAACCGATGCAAAAACTCAAAATAAGCAAACGTATTCACAACCAGCGATTGCAATGGAATTTTCAGCTTAATGCCGTTGTTCGGTATTCCGCTGTCATCTTTTTTGTACAAATAATAAGTGGCGTAATTCTCGCCCGGAAGCCACGGGTTTAAAATATCAACCCGTGTGTAGTGATTCGTGTGTGTAATCGCAAACCCTGTGGCATATTTGGTTTTGACGACAATATTGGAATCATCGGTTTCGGGAGTGGTTTTTTTTGTTTGTTTAGAGGTACATCCGCTTAAGAGCAATAAAACGAAAACATACACAAATGGAATTAAAACGTTATTCTTTTTTTTCACTTTTATTGGCGATGGGATTAGGAATTCGTATTCTGCGGTTTTTATATTTCGTTGTTACGCGTGGCTCAGCTTTCGATCCGGGAATGTAATCATACCGGAACATATTGAAAAACAACAGAAGAAGCGATATGATGAGCGGCCCGAAAACCACTCCCCAGAAACCGAACATGGGAATACCGATGATTACCCCGAAAATGGTGATAAGTGGATGAATATCTGCGAGTTGTTTCTGCAGTAAAAAACGAGCCAGGTTATCCACACTTCCCACGATCAACAGCCCGTAAAAGAACAAAAATATGGCATTGTGCGTGTCTCCAGAGACATACAGCATAATACTTAATGGCACCCAAATGATCATCGTTCCCAGCACAGGTATAATGGTTGAAAAAGCAGTGAGTACCGCATACAACAAGGGTTGCTCTACGCCGAAAAGTATGTATCCGATAAAGGCCACTCCTCCCTGAATAATAGCCAGCAACGGAATTCCAATGGCATTGGCCTGGATGATCATTTTTGTTTCCTGTCCGAGAATCTGCTTGTTTTCTTCTTTCAACGGAAGTATCTCACGAAAGCCTCTTTCGAAACCGACATAATTGTAAAACATGTAATAGAGGATAAAGATCAGCAAGATGCTGTTGATGATCATGGAGTATATGCTGCCGGCCAGCACCTGCACCGTGGTTGTGCCTATTTTAGGCAGAAACGACAGGTTATCGGAGTTAATAATATCCCTTCCCAGACGAGCCTCGATGGTGGTGATAAAATCGTTTACGCGTTGCATGATCAACTCGGGATCAATTTTGACGTTCGATATCGTGTCAATCATCATAATGCTGAACGACACCAACGGGATTAAAAAGAACAGAAGTGCTTCAAACACAAGGATTGCAGCAGCAAATCCCTTTTTAAGCCCTTTTTTCTCAACCAAATACACCATTTGGCCGCGCAGAAGGATATACAACGTACTGGCTCCGAGAAAACTGCTGATGTAAGGGCGCATGTGTTTAAATAAGATGAACGCGATCAAAACAATAACCGCGATCAATATATATTTGAATCTTTTGCTTTCCCTATTTTCTTTACTTTCGATCATATATTTATTTTGTGTTTACAAAGTCTTCGGGCGTGGAAAAACCACCTTCAATGAGGGCTTGTTTAGCTTGTTCAAAATCACCGGCTCTTACTTGCATTTCGATATCGCCCAACGGGTAAGCCAACTGGTTTAGGATCATGTTCTTAACAAATACGTCAATTCCACGCATTTCCATGTAAGATCGCACGACAGCGACATCGGCCGGGTAGCTGAAGGTTTTAACGGTAACGAAAATATCTTCCATTGTGTGCTGTTTTATGAAGGGTTTC
>JAQVEB010000208.1 GCA_028698105.1 Petrimonas sp.
AAATGCAGGAATTGATCGGTTTCAACGATTATCAGGCTGGGAAACTCATGGATCTGGAGTACAAATTTTTGTACGAAGTACAAAAAGCCGAACGCTGTTTCTTGTGTAACAAGGAAAAAGAAGTTGAGAAATTGAAAAAACAGCGTGAACTTGATCTTCAGAAATACCTTCCCCGCGACGAATACATTAAGTACAACGCGATAGAGAATGAGAGGATAAAAAAAATACCCGTGCGGGTAAGTGAATAAAAAAAGGAGCCGATCGGCTCCTTTTTATTTTAATTTTTCTGCAACAATTCCCTTATATTTTTGATGTCCTGCGGAGATAATTTGATGTTATCGAGATTAACCGATTCCTTTATTTTTTCACCTCTCGGCGAGAACAGGTTGGCATCAACCATTCTCGTGGCCGGTACACTTCTCGTTGCCGACAAGGTTTGTCCTGTTATCAAAGAAATGGCTTTTGCAAAAAGATAATCACTGGTGTCCCCAATAGGAACCCAGGTTGCGGGGTTGTATTCTTCCGTTGGAACTGCATAATCGGGAACCAGATATCCCGGACTCTCAAAGCTGTTGTTGTCTTTGTCGGTATATTTTGCTACAATGGGTTGCATCGCCCAATTTGCCAGTTTCGTTTTCTCAGATGCAGTCAGATCGGCTTCGTCATAGATCGGGATAGCCCTGTTGTTTTCATTTTTATCAGGGAAAGATTTATAAGCATGCAAAGTCCACGATGCGGTGAATTTGCCTCCCGTATTTTCTCCGATATGGATGACGTTCATGAAGGGTGCCAGACAAAATGTGGTGAGTTCCGAAGCCGAGTAAGAGGAGCCCGTTGCAATAATATAAATTTTGCTGAGGTCAAGATTGGCATCCAGCGGATTAGATTCGGTTTTGTCATAAACACCCAAACTATCGGAACGACTCCAGCCTTGTCTGTCAAAATACGTATTCAACGTATTGTTGTATGACATGATGGTGAATACCGATTTATTTTGAACAGCACTTCGTGGAGCGATTAATGAGCTCAGGTAGGTAGCGGCTGTTACTGCGCCACCGTGGTTATACCGCAAATCCAATACCAGATCGGTAACACCGGCTTGTTTGAACGCTGAAAAAGCATTGTAAAGGCTTTGGTTGTAATCACTGATAAAATCGGTGTAAAACAAATAGCCGATTTTTTTTCCGCCGATTTCATAAATTTTGGAAAAAAGTACCGGATCGGTATTTACCGTTCGCGGGGTAATACTCAGTTGTTTTGCATTTTGCATGTGCTGATCGTACACCGTGAAAGTGACGGCCGAGGAGGCTCCATATACCTTCATATAATTGGAGAGCGTGATGTTTTGTCCGTCAATTTTTGTGATGATGTCTCCACGCGTCAAGCCGGCCTCCGATGCTGGTGTATTCGGAAAAACGTATCGCACGAAAGCGACCAATTGTGTTTTTGTGTTATCGGTCCAAAGAACGAATGGCGCAAAACCGAAAGAGCTGGTTGATTCACCGGAGAACTCGGCCATTAATCCCTCTGCATCGTCTGTCATCCACGACCATCCGTGTTGTGTATCCAGTGAATACAGCACGCTCTCGAAGTACTTTTCGGGATCAACATCTTTCAATGTCGGTTTTTTGTTCGTCATATTGTCCGCCCACAGGTAATAGAGCGACAGGCCGTCATAAACAAATTGCGATACCCGGTTTACATCTGTTGAAATTGTTGCATCGCCGGCAACGGTTGCGTCGGCAACGTAAAGATAAGTTTTATCGTCAAGCGCGTAACTCGCCGTAGGCGGATCATTTTTCGTGTCAACTACGGCCGCAAAAGTTTTTTCGGTTCCGCTGCTGTAGGTTACCACAAAAGATTTTGTGGTGGGGTTGTATTTAGCTGATACAACATCTCCTAATTTTTCGAGCGGAGGCGTGGTATCGCACGCATTGAAAACAGCAACCAACGAAAAAATGAAAATTATGGAAGGAATTAGTTTTTTCATTTTTATTTTTTTTGTCTAAAATTATTATTCAGATTTATATGACTACGAAAGTAGCAAAGAATTTAATCTTAATCGTTATTTTTTAAAGATTTAACACACCTTTTCCCTGACGGATAATCGCCGGCTCATCGCCGGTACAATCTACAACGGTGGAGGCTTCAATACCGCCAAATCCGCCATCAATAACAATATCGGCGAAATCTTCCCATTTTTCGTGAATGAGTTCAGGATCGGTGGTGTATTCAATTTCATCGTCATCATCCTTTACGGATGTGCTCAGAATGGGGTTTCCGAGTTGATTGACGATCTCGCGGATAATGGTGTTGTCCGGTACGCGAATGCCTACCGTTTTTCGGTTTTTATAGATTTTAGGTAACGTTGATGTGGTTGGCAGCAAAAACGTGAAAGGGCCCGGCAGGTTTCGTTTCATCAGTTTAAACGTTGGATTGTCCACTTTAGCGTATTCGCTGATGTTGCTTAGGTCGTGGCAAACGATGGAGAGGTTGCTTTTCTGCGGATTGATGCCTTTCATTTCGCAGATTTTTTCCACGGCGCGCACGTTTAGCGCGTCGCAACCCACACCGTAGAGGGTATCGGTGGGATAAATAACGATACCGCCGTCGCGAAGTACCGACACTACTTTGTCTATTTCACGCGGGTTGGGGTTTTCGGGATATATTTTTACCAGCATAGCGGGTACAAATGTATAAAAAAATAGCTCCGGTGCAAGTTCCGGAGCTATTTTTCGAGAATTTATGAAAAAATTTAACCGTAAATTACTTCTCCGGTTTCGCTTTTGTTTTCGTCCAGGCCGTTGCTGTATTGTTTCATGGCCCGGAGGCTCATGCCCATGCTGGAGAAACCGCCGTCGTTGTAGAGGTTTTGCATGGTTACTTTGCGGGTGAGGTCGGAGAACATCACGATGCAGTAATCGGCGCAATCGTCGGCATCGGCATTGCCGATGGGCGACATGCGGTGCGAGAAGTCCATGAGGTCTTCCATTCCTTTCACGCCGCTGCCGGCGGTGGTCATGGTGGGGGATTGCGAAATGGTGTTCACGCGAACGCCCTTTTCGCGGCCGTAAATGTACCCGAAACTGCGGGTGATGGATTCGAGCAGCGCTTTGGCGTCGGCCATATCGTTGTAGCCGTAGAAAACGCGTTGCGCGGCAATGTAGGTGAGCGCCAACACCGATCCGCCCTGCGCCATGGCGTCCATTTTCTTCGCCACCTGCAGCATTTTGTGGAACGAAATGGCCGAAATATCCAACGTTTTGTTCATCATATCGTAATCCAGATCGTCGTATGTACGTTTTTTGCGCACGTTTGGCGACATGCCGATGGAGTGCAGCACGAAATCTATTTTTCCGTCAAGTATTTCCATTGATTTGGAGAACACCATTTCCAGGTCTTCCACGTTGGTGGCGTCGGCGGGCAGGATTTCTGCGTTCAGTTTTTCGCCCAGTTTGCTCGTGTCGCCCATGCGCACGGCTACCGGCGTATTGGATAATGTAATGACGGCTCCTTCTTCCACGGCTCTTTCGGCCACTTTCCAGGCGATGGACAGATCGTTGAGCGCACCGAACACGATGCCGCGTTTGCCTTTCAATAAGTTGTGATTCATCTTTATTTCTTTTTAATTTTCCGTTAGAATATGTCTAAAAAATTTAGAGATACCCATAAAAACTGCACAAAATTATAAAAACTGTGCAATATATGAACACAATTACGCTGATAAAGTTCTTTCTGGTGCCGAATTATTCATTTTGGATCGTTGATTTCATAAGAAGAAGCTGTATCAAAAGTAAAAAGTTGCAGGGTAATACTTCCGAATTGAAACTCTTTGTCCGCTACTTGGCGGGGTGAATATCAATCCGCCAACCGGCGGACTGACATCAGTTGGCATTTGCTAACCGTCCTGATACTCGGGTAAGCTCTTTCAGCACTTTTGGACAACAATAAGTTTCAAATTGTGAGGTATGCAAAACTTTATTTTCCTTTTGATACAGCTTCTTCGTTTCTTCCTGCTTTGCGGCTGCACTGTGGACTTTACTTGTGCAGTAGCAGAAAGTAAGCGGAGTTTAAATTTCTATTTTCGCCCCCAATAATTTAATGAATTCCGCGATAAATGCCGGATGCCCCGGCCATGCGGGCGAAGAAACCAGATTGCCGTCCACGAAAGCTTTGTCGGCATCTATTTCCTGATACATGCCGCCTGCGGCGGTAACTTCGGGGCCAACGGCGGGGTAAGCCGTAAGTTTTCGGCCTTTCACCACGTTTGCGGCGGTCAGGATTTGGGCACCGTGGCAGATGGATGCTACGGGTTTATCCGCATCGAAAAAGTGTTTTACTGTTTCGATGACTTTCTTGTTCAAACGGAGGTATTCGGGGGCTCTGCCTCCGGCAATAACCAAACCGGCGTAATCCGATGGTTTTACGTCGTCGAAATTATAGGTCAGCGCAAAGTTATGTCCCGGTTTCTCGGAATACGTCTGGTCGCCTTCGAAATCGTGAATCGCTGTTTTCACGGTCTGCCCTTTTTTCTTTCCCGGGCAAACGGCATGAACTTCATAACCAACCATCAGAAGCATCTGAAATGGAACCATCGTTTCATAATCTTCGGCGAAATCACCTGTCAGCAAAAGAATTTTTTTCATCGTCGTTGAATTTATAAGTGATTAAAAATAAAATAATAAACAAAGATAAAGGTATAAAAAATTCCGCTTACATTGTCTTTTCGACTGATTTCTTTTGTTCTCCGATGTTACCACACGGCAACAGGGGCATATCAAAGCGTTTTTCCGCACGCAACGACCGGAAGGCGCAAAGATTTTATTTTACCTCTCCCGCTGCCGCGCGAATCTTCTCGGTAGCCACAAAAAAAGAGTGCCCAAAACATTGGACACCCTCTTTCCCGATAAACGGGTATGGTGGTTTATTAAACAACAACTTTATCGTTTTCCACCGTGATCACTTTCCACACGATGGCCGAAATAGCTGCGCCAAGGAAAGGAGCTACAATGAACAACCACAGTTGCGAAAGCGCTGCGCCGCCCTGGAATAATGCCGGCCCAATGCTACGTGCGTGATTTACCGAGGTTCCGGTAACGGGGATACATACAATGTGTACCAACACCAATGCCAAACCAATGGCCAATCCGGCGAATTTGTTGAGCCCGTTTTTAGCGGTAACGCCCAACACAACCAACACAAAGATGAATGTGAATACGGTTTCGGCAACAAAAGCCTGTGCCATTTGTCCGTCGGCAAAACGGTTAGCGCCTGTGAGCGTTGTGGTTGAGCCGGAATCTTTCGCCAAAAACCAAAGAACCGACGAGCCGATAACTGCGCCGAGCACCTGAAAAATCATGTACATAACTGCGTCTTTTCCGCTCATTCGGCCGGTTAAGAAAACGCCGAGCGTGATTGCCGGATTAATGTGACAACCGGAAATGCTACCGATGGCATAAGCCATTGCTACAACTGAAAGGTCGAAAGCAAATGCAACACCAAGTGTTCCAACCGGATCAAAGGGTTGTGCGGCTCCGGCAAAAACGGCAGCGCCACAGCCCATTAATACAAGCACCATGGTGCCGATCATTTCTGCTAAATACTTCTTCATCAACTTTTTTGATTAAAATTAGAAATTCAAATTGATGTGCAAATGAAATAAAATAAGTAATCAATAAAAATTAATGTTATATTTTTCGTGTCCAATATTTTTTAATATTGTAGACAAGCGTTCTTTGAGATTTTCAATATTTGCATAAGCATCAAGTGGCAACCATTTGTATTTGA
>JAQVEB010000209.1 GCA_028698105.1 Petrimonas sp.
ATCCGCGACGAAACGAAGATGTTTTGCAACGCCTCGTTCCGGTGGTGGATGAAGAGAAATGTATCGGGTGCGGCGCTTGCGAATATGTGTGCCCTGCACGGCCGCTCGCGGCCATTTATGTGGAAGGCTGCACCGAGCACAAAACCACACCGGGAATATTGAAGCAGGCTTAATTTTTTGTTGTATTCTTACCTGAAAGAAGAACGGATTTTTAACTCAAACGTTAAAAACGACCATAAAAAATCCCCGGAATTTCAACTTCCGGGGATCCTTATTTCGGGTTTATCTTCCCGTTCGATCATCTTTTTTCTCACTCGCCAGGCTTCATACAGCCAATAGAGCAAAAATCCCTTGATTATTTTTCCTTTCAGCGACATCGTTTGTGAAATTAGCGTTATCGTTTTAGCACCCACGCATCGGCGTGATTCGGATAGTTAGAATGCACATCCTTGAGGAAGGTTTCAGCCTGGGTTTTATCGGTGAAGGAAGCCGCATACACATCAATACGCCCGGGACGTTCAATCCAGTCCGTCCCCGTAAAGCCTTCATCTTTTAACAATTGAGTAATTTGTTCGGCCACTTCCCGCACTTCATACACACCCATTACAACGTAATATTTTTTTGCATCGGAAGAAGGAACAACCACCGGTTCGTCTGCCGGCGTATCCGCAACGGTTTCGGCTGGGTTTGAAATTTCGGAAGAAGAAGTCATCGAAGTTTCAAAAGTTGCGGCTTCCGGTTGTGTGGGCACATGACTCCTGAATAACCCGCTCTCCGATAGCATATTGGCGTTTTGTGTGGAAGGCGCTTTGCCATCAAATTGTGGGAAAATTAACAAGATCGTTGCGATAACTGCCGCCGCAACTCCCACTCTTAGCACAAGATTCCGCGACAACGTGTTTTTATTCGGTTTCTCAATCGCTTTAGAAGCAGGTTGGAGTTGAATTACCGGTTGGAGAGCAACTTTGGCAAGGCCGAAATGCTCGGGACGTACAAATTTTTTGGCGGTAAATATATACTTGTTCTCTTCGTTTAACCGAAATGCGCCCAATTCGCCGAATTCAACGGTTTCACCACGCTGCAAAGCCGTCTTCAGTTCGTTCACACTTTTATGAATGCGGTTGTTTGCTTCGGCAAAACCGATGTGATATACTTTCATGAACGATTCCGGCAATAACCCGTCGTTATGCACGAGATCGCGGTTAAAGACCAACTCGCTTGCGGGCGCTTGAAATGCCGAAAGACCGTCTCGTTGAGCAGGGACAAAATTCAGCACAAAACCGCCGAGGCCGGGCACGATTACACAATCGTGTGAGTGGAGCAAAAAACCGATATGTGAAATAAGATCGTTCATAGGGCAAAGATAAAAATTATCAATCTAAATCGCGACGAAAAATGGAGAAATTTTTTATCATTTTTTTACACGCGAAGCGTTTTTGTCGGCGAAATCCTTCCAACTTCTGTATTTTACTTCTTCTCCGGCCGGTTTAAACTGGTAAAAATGACAAAGTGCAGCCGCCAGTCCGTCGGTTGCATCGAGTTGCGGCAGCATGTTCTCATCTGGGATATGCAATATCTTTTGCAGCATGTATGCCACCTGTTCCTTTGCAGCACGGCCATTGCCGGTAATCGCCATTTTTATCTTCAACGGCGCGTATTCGAATATGGGAATATCACGCGAAATGGCGGCAGCCATTGCTACACCCTGCGCCCGGCCCAGTTTGAGCATACTCTGTACATTTTTTCCGAAGAAAGGCGATTCAATGGCCAATTCATCGGGTAAAAACTCGTCTATGAGTCCGATAACGCGGGTATAGATTTTCGCTAATCGCAAATAATGATCATCGTATTTGTTCAGTTTCATCACGCCCATCGCCTGCAATGACGGTTTGTTATCCAGCACACGCAGCACTCCGTAGCCCATTACCTGCGTACCCGGGTCTATCCCCATGATAATACGTTCTTTCTGTATCATAACCGTACAACCTGCATGAGCGTGGTAAAACCCGATACCTTGTCGGCGAAACCTTTTAATAACAAGGCATATACGTCGCGGCTGTGCTCATCGTTCCATTTTTCGAGCGCAGCCATGTTGTCGGCCGTAAATTCGAGGGCGAAAGAATAGCCGTCATCCTCATGTTTTCCGAAAACACGGCTCAAGCGTGGATTAGTGAGAAGTCCGCTTTCTACGGCTTTAGGGATGAATTTCTCTTTCATAAAGTTCACAAAATCCAGTTGGTTTCCTTCAGCAACATGATAAGTGGTGTTGTATATGATCATAATTCTATTTTTTTTACGATTGAAGCGCAATTATACTTGCAAATATAAACAAAATATCTATCTTTGTCGCACAAAAAGCACGGGGGTTTAGCTCATCCGGCTAGAGCGCAACACTGGCAGTGTTGAGGTGACCGGTTCGAGTCCGGTAATCTCCACAAGAAAAAAGGAATCCAAGAGGATTCCTTTTTTGTTATAAGGCAGGTGTGACTTTTTTAATGCTGCCGTCATTGTTAAATTCGAGTTTGTCCATACAAACTTCCCGATGGAATCCGGCTGCGGGGCCCATTTTTATTCCGTTTGGGCGATTAAATCTGTGATAAACAATATACCATTCGTCTTTTCCGGGGATTTGCAGCACGGAATTATGTCCTGTGCCGTAAATCCCATCCGAAGGATTTTTTTCGAGGATCAGGTTATTATCCGGAATATGAATAGGGCCTAGCGGCGATTTGGACGTACCGTATCGCACCCGGTAATCTTCGCTTCGTGTATCGTTCTCCGACCATAAGAAATAATATATTCCTTTTCGATAGAAAACATACACTCCTTCCCTGAATGTATTATCGGGCGTTATCACTTTCATTGTTTTCGGCTTCAACGAAATCATATCTTTATTTAATTCAACCACAGCAAGATATCCATTTCCCCAATACAAATAATCCTTTCTGCTCACGGGATCGTAAAACACATCGGGATCAATCTCCTGTCCTCGGTTAATGCCTGCCGGTTTGGTCGCAATAAGCGGTTTACCGGAATCCGCAAACGGACCGGCAGGATTATTCGATACAGCTACACCTATTTTTTGTGCCCCTGTGTAATAGTAATAATATTTGTACGAATTTCGGCCCGTTTTTTTCTCTATTATGGATGGCGCCCAGGCATTCCTTCCGGCCCAAGGCACATCTTTTTTTAAGTTGAGGATAACGCCTTCGTCCGTCCAATCTTTCAGGTTATCGGATGAAAACGTTTTGAAGTAATAGCCGCTCCAGCCATCGAAGCCATCAGAGGTTGGATACAGGTAATATTTTTTTGTATTTTCGGAGTACAAAATCTCAGGGTCTGCATAATATCCCTCAATCACGGGATTTTTATCCGTTACTGCAGGAAGTGCAGCCGGTTTACCCCAGGCGTCGTACAGTCGCTGAAGTTCCTTTCTGGTAATAGGCATCACTGTTCCGTGGCGCGGGTGAAAATCCATCGCCACCTTGTCGTCCACAACTTTAAATTTCATTAAATCGGAACTTTCCGTAAATTGATACCGTCCTTTTCCGTAAACATCGTACATCAGGATATAATCGTCGGAATGGTTTAACTTGTATATCCCCGATCCTTCCACGGCGTCGTTTGTTTGTTGAACGTAATCATCGAATTCTTTCCATTTCCCCGATGTGAGCGAGCACGTAATAGCGTGTTTGATGCCTTTAACAACCGCATCTTCTGTTTTATAAAAAATATGAAAAACGCTGTCTTTCAGAATAATATCACCATCAATACACGATCGGCCGTTTTTAGGAAAAAAAAGCTGTTTCGGTTCCGTTTCAAGATCGGTAAAATCGTTATTCGCGTAAGCATAATAAATAATATCGGGGTTTTCGCCATGTTTCATAGACCAGTAAATCAGGTATTTCCCTGCGTCGGGATCATAAATGGTTTGTGGCGCCCACACCCGGAGCAGATGCTCATTTCCGCTAAATCGTTTTTGAATATCAATGGCTTTGGAAGTCCAGTTGACCAAATCATCCGATTTTAACAACACCATTCCTCTGTTCGAATTCCATCCGTTTGCCGAAACCATATCGGTTGCTACCATACAAAAATTGCCCTCCTGCGTACGCAGGATATGAGGATCGCGCACGCCACCCGTGAAGCTTATTTTCCTTGAATCAATAACCGGTTTATTACCGTTCAACGCATAAAACTTGTATCCGTCCAAACTGACGGCATAATTTATGGCTTCCTGTTCCTGCTTGTTGCCGGTAAAATAGGTAAAAAGATACGCGTATAAGTCTTTATCGGCGACAGGTTGCGCAAAAGTTTTCAGGGAAAAAAGAAATAAAAGATAAACCGACAGGCATATAATTTTTTTTATTCCTACATGGTTGACATCCATAATAATTTTATTTTCAATTCTTTATAACGTGGATAGTTGTTTCCGCAGGCTTTAACCAAGGCGAAGTAAATCGGACTTTTATTTCATCGCCCTCATTTCCGGTTGATTTAATATACGCGATTATTCTGCCGTGATAAACACGTTGAACGTTATCGGTGTAATCCGACATATCGGAATTATTGCTTGCTTCAAGGCCGAGTAACGTTGCTTTGCCTGCAACATCGCACGTTATCTCGTTGTCAGACAGCATCACCGGAACACCATTTTCATCAACAATCTGAATAATGATTTGTGCAACGCCTCCTTTTTCAACTGATTGCTTATCTGATATTATGGTAATTGCATCAGGCCTTTCCGATGACTGGATGGTATATTGGCTTATCTCCTGATCGTTTTCATTTAATCCGATAACTTTTAATGTGCCCGATTTGTAAGGAATATCCCAGTAGATGACTCCGTGCTCGTCATCGTGAGGTTTTGTTTCACCAACTACAGCATCGTTGAGCAACAGTTTTGCTTTCGCGGCATTGGTGTACGCCACCACGCGAATCATTTGTCCGTCCCGGTAATTCCAGATTGGCCAGGCATCTACCGAAGGGGCGCGTTCTTGACGGTTTCCTGCTTGCTCGACATCAAGTTGCGACCAAACATCCTGCATCTGAGTTTTACTTGTCATTCCCGGAGTTGGATATGTTCCGATGTACGCCATCGGTTTTTCTGCCCAAAGCGATTTACGAAAATACCCGCGAGGTTTTATAAATCCTCCGAAATCCAGCAAACCGGAATAGAAGCCGCGTGAAGGCCAACGACCCGATTCCCCTAAATAATCTATACCGGTCCAAAGAAATTGTCCGAAAATGAATTCCTTATCGCGGACGGCTTTCCATGCATTTAACTCATGGCGGTTTTCGCTTCCGAAAAGAACTCTTTTTGGATATTTTTTGTGATCGGAATCGTACATACTTTCCGTGTAATTATAGCCGGTGATATCTAAGGCTCCAGGATATGCCGTTTCGTTCGACATGGCAACGCCGGCCAATCCCGCCGTCACTGGACGCGACTTATCGTATTTTTTCACCACAGCCACTAACCGCTTGGCAATGTCGCCTAAACGCATGGCATCAGGCGCATCTTTTTTGTAACCGCCGAATATAGGTTGTGTGAACCCTGTTTCTGCTACACCATCAAGCACGGGATGTGAGTATGGGTCATTGGGATAATCCACCTCGTTGCCGATACTCCAGGCGAATACAGATATATGATTCCGGTCACGACGTACCATATCGGCCAAATCCCGCTCGCCCCATTCTTCGAAGAAATCGTACGCACCTTCGAAACCAGGCGTACCTACATTCCATCCTTCCAGCCATTTACGTTTCGGGAATTCCCATTCAT
>JAQVEB010000210.1 GCA_028698105.1 Petrimonas sp.
ATTAACAACGGTTCCTTTTTCGCCTTTTGCTACGTTACGCTTAGAGCCTAATTCGCTTACGGTTATTCAATTAAAAAAGAAATAAAATGCGCTCGAAAGAAATAATCAACCTCAAATTAATTGTTCTGTTGCTTCCTTTCACATTTTGTGCGTGGACACTTCATGCACAAACGATGGAGCGCAAGCAACTTTTCGATTTTGACTGGAAATTTGCATTACAAGACCATGCAGGAGTCGAAAAATTTGATTTCGACGATTCCGGGTGGCGCACCTTGGACCTGCCTCACGATTGGAGCATAGAAAGCCGGCCGAACCCAAATAATCCGTCAAAAGGCGATGGCGGATTTTTTGACATGGGAATTGGATGGTACCGAAAATCGTTTCATGCACCGCAAGAGTGGAATGATAAAAAAGTGGCAATCTATTTTGAAGGCGTGTATATGAACTCCGAAGTGTTTATCAACGGAAATTCGCTGGGCGTCCAGCCTTATGGATATACATCATTCATGTACGATTTAACGCCTTTTTTGGATTTCGGCAAAGAGAATATTTTATCGGTTAAGGTGGATAACGGACAGCAAAGAAACAGCCGGTGGTATAGCGGTTCGGGTATTTACAGGCATGTTTGGTTAATGGTTACCGATAAAATTCATATCAAACACTGGGGTGTTACTATTACCACACCTGAAATTCGCCAGAATGCCGCAAGCATACGGGTGGATACAAAGGTGAATAACGAGACCGATTTAGAACAGAATATTCAATTAACTGTTTCAATTATTGATAAAAACGGGATACCCGTTGTATCAGATACGCAACGTACGGAAATTTCTTCACGTCAAAATAAACAAGTCATAAGTAACATAAAAGTAAAAAAACCGGTTTTATGGTCGCCGGAAGCGCCAAATTTGTATAAAGCGCACGTTGCAATAAAACAACACGGAAAAGTCATTGACTCGTTAACGTACAATTTCGGCATTCGTTCCATCGAATTCAGCGCGCAGAAAGGATTCATACTTAACGGAAAAAAAGTGGCGTTGAACGGAGGATGCGTCCATCACGATAACGGATGTCTGGGTGCAAAAGCCTACGATCGTGCCGAAGAAAGAAAGGTCGAACTTCTTAAAACCGCCGGCTTTAATGCTGTCAGAACTTCTCATAATCCTCCGTCCGAATCTTTTTTGAACGCTTGCGACAGACTGGGATTGCTGGTGATTGACGAGGTTTTTGACGGGTGGCGGGTAACGAAAACAGAATACGATTATGCTACCCATTTCGACCAGTGGTGGGAACACGATCTGTCTTCAATGGTGTTACGAGATATAAATCATCCTTCCATCATTATGTGGAGCATCGGCAACGAAATTATCGAACGAACAAAGCCCGAAGCCATCGAAACGGCGAAAAAATTGACCGAAAAAATAAAAGCCGTAGATACAACAAGGCCTGTAACATCGGCAATGACCACATGGAATGAAGGATGGGATATTTTCGATCCGTTGATGGCGGTGCATGACATTGCCGGATACAACTATCAGCTACAACGCGCCGAATCCGATCATGAAATGGTTCCCTCGCGCATCATTCTTCAAACCGAATCGTATCCGAAAGATGCTTTTTTTTGTTGGGATATGGTGCAAAAAAACAACTACATCATTGGAGATTTTGTGTGGACTGCGATGGATTATTTGGGAGAATCCGGCATCGGGCGCTATTATTACACGGGGGAACCGCACGCCGAGCATTGGATGGGAAACCTTTATCCGTGGCACGGCGCATATTGCGGTGATATCGATCTAACCGGATGGCGAAAACCGATTTCTCATTATCGCGATATGCTTTACAACAATTCCGACAAACTGTATATGGCCGTTCGAGAGCCATCTTTGCCGGGCAAAGAAATCAAACTTACCATGTGGGCTGTTTGGCCTCTGTGGGAAAGTTGGACATGGCCTGGTCTTGAAGGAAAAGATATGGAAGTTGAAGTATATACAAAATACGATAGTGTACGCCTCTACCTAAACCACAAACTCATCGAAGAGAAACAAATCACACGCGAAAATCAGTACAAAGCTGTTTTCTCCCTGCCTTATACCGAAGGTAAACTATCTGCTGTTGCGGTAAGAAATGGAAAAGAGATACTATCTACTTCGCTGGAAACCGCCGGTGAACCGGTCAAAATTCGCTTAGTGCCTGATAGAGAGACCATTGTGGCCAATGGAGAGGATTTGTGTTATGTGAGTGTTCAAGTTGTTGATAAAAAAGGGATTGTGTGTTTTCCTTCTGATAATTTACTTCAGTTTGAAGTGAAAGGTGAGGGAGAGATAATAGGTGTGGATAACGCTAATCTTAAGGACACCGATCCATACACAGGTAATTTCCGCAAAGCATGGAACGGAAAAGCGTTGGTAGTAATTAAAAGTAACAAAAATACAGGGCTCATCGAATTGAAAGCAAGTGCGTTCGGTTTGGAAAGTTCAGATTTAACAATCAAAACAAAATCTCCGGTAAATCCCGAAAAAGAATAGCTGAAAATGTGTAGAAAACACTTATTTATTATCCTCGGAATTTTTGTTTGGACGCAAAATAGTTTAAGCCAATATTCGACTTCCAAAGAAAATATTATAGAAATCATCCAAAAAGTTAATAACAATTGGATTGATAATCATCCGGATCCGGGAAATTCGTTTTGGGATAATGCCGCGTATCAAACCGGAAATATGGAGGCTTTTTATTTGACGGGAGAAAAAAAATTTCTTCGATATGCTGAAAAATGGGCGGAACAGAATCAATGGCAAGGCGCAACTTCGAATGATACTGCCAATTGGAAATACAATTATGGCGAAACGCCGGATCACGTACTGTTTGGCGATTGGCAAATTTGTTTTCAAACTTACACCGATCTTTATCACATCAATCCCGACCCGCGAAAAATAGCGCGTGCCACCGGTGTGATGGAGTATCAGATGCGCACATCCCACAACGATTATTGGTGGTGGGTGGACGGCCTTTACATGGTAATGCCCGTCATGACCAAATTATACCGCACCAACGGAAAACAAATTTATTTGGACAAGCTATACGAATATTTCTCGTTTTCAAAAGAGTTGATGTACGACGAAGAAAACCATTTATTTTACCGCGATGCTAAGTACATATATCCAAAACACAAAACGATAAGCGGTAAGAAAGATTTTTGGGCGCGAGGCAATGGTTGGGTATTTGCCGGATTAACCCGCGTATTGGACGATCTGCCATTCTTTGATCCGCATCGGGAAGAATATTTGCAAGTTTATCGTGAAATGGCCGATGCAATTGCCGGATGTCAACAACCCGGAGGGTATTGGACACGAAGTTTGCTTGATCCACAACAAGCGCCGGGATTCGAAACCAGCGGAACCGCTTTTTTTGCCAAAGGATTGCTTTGGGGTATAAATAATAACATTTTAAAATCGCCCAGATATGTAAGTGCTGCGTTAAATGCGTGGAATTATCTTGCTTCTGTGGCCTTGCAGAAAAACGGACAAATTGGTTTCGTGCAACCCATTGGCGAAAAAGCCATTCCCGGACAGGTGGTGAACGAAAATTCGACGGCAAACTTCAGTGTTAGTGCATTTTTGCTGGCAGCTTCGGAGATGGTGCGTTACATTGACGATCAGCGCGAACGGAAACTTGTCTGGAGCGATGAGTTCAATGAAAACGGAAAGCCGAATCCCGATTTTTGGAGTTACGAACAAGGATTTGTAAGAAATGAGGAACTTCAGTGGTATCAGAAAAACAACGCTTTTTGTGAAAATGGCGTCTTGGTTATCGAAGGAAAGAAAGAGCAAGTGAGAAATCCCAACTACAGGAGAGAGAGTAAAAACTGGCGCGAAAACCGGCAATTTGCCGAATATACCTCTTCTTCGATAAAAACACAACACAAAAAAGAGTTTCTGTATGGGAGGATCGAAGTCAGGGCGAAAATTCCGGTGGAAGCAGGTTCCTGGCCGGCAATATGGACGCTGGGCAACAACATGCCGTGGCCTTCTTGCGGCGAGATAGATATGATGGAATATTATCTCGTGAACAACAAGCCGGCAATACTTGCAAATTATGCATGGGGAACCGACAAGCCATATATTGCGCGGTGGGACGATGAGAAAATTCCTTTTTCACATTTTACGGGAAATAATCCAAATTGGATTGACGAATTTCATATCTGGCGTATGGATTGGGACAAAACAATTATCAGAATTTATTTAGACGACATCCTTTTAAACACCGTAAAACTGGAAGAAACGTATAACGGCGTCATCGGAAACGGAGAAAATCCGTTTCGGCAGCCGCATTATATATTGCTCAATCTCGCTTTAGGCTCAAAAGGAGGAGTCCCTGATCCGGATAATTTTCCGTTGCGTTACGAAATTGATTATGTACGCGTGTATCAGCGATAGCATCGTTATGAGATTTTTTTGTTATGTGTTGGGAAAGTAAAAACGAGAATAAATATAATATGTCATGAAGTTAAATAAATTGTTACTCACGCTTGCGGGATTTCTGTCGGTTGTTTTTTCTTTCGGCCAGGCAGGATTTGGCACGCCGGAACAGATAAACGAACACTGGAAATTCATCTTGCAGGATGCTCCCGGAGCCGAAAAACCCGAATTTAACGATTCCAAATGGAAAACGGTTGATCTGCCATACGACTGGAGTGTACGGCAACAATTGAGCCCTACCTTAGCGAGTGCTCAGGGATATCTTCCCGGGGGGATCGGTTGGTATCGTAAAACTTTCAATATTCCGGTAGAAAAACAAAACGAAAAAGTGTATTTCTATTTTGAAGGTGTGTACAATAGAAGCGACGTCTATCTGAACGGCCATCATCTGGGCACGCGTCCGAACGGATACGTTTCATTTATGTACGATGCAACGCCATACGTGAATTTTGGAGGAGAAAACGTAATCGCTGTGCGCGTTGACCATAGCCGTCAGGCCGATTCGCGGTGGTACACCGGTTCGGGTATTTATCGCGATGTATGGTTAATCTATGCCAATCCGGTGCAGATTGCACAGTGGGGCGTCTATGCCTATCCATCATCCGTTACCGCCAAAAAAGGGGCGCTTAATATCGAAGTTAACGTATTGAACAGTTCCGGTAAAAATGCATCGGTTACGGTTACCAATGACTTATATGACAGCAACGGAAAACGTGTCGCGAATAAGAGCAGTAGAACATCCGTGGCTGCCGGACAAAACACTACTGTTTCCTCCACGCTTACCGTTTCAAATCCGGAGTTATGGAGTATTGAAAAACCGAATTTGTATCGCTTAAAAACAACCGTAATTCAAAACGGAAAACAAATTGACGTTTCGGAAACCACTACGGGGTTCAGAACGCTCACATTCGACCCCAATAAGGGATTTGCCCTAAACGGCCAATGGATGAAAGTGAAAGGCGTTTGTCTGCATCACGATGCCGGCGTCCTGGGCTCAGCCGTGCCAAAAGAAGTATGGAAAAGGCGTTTGCAAAACCTGAAAGAGATTGGATGCAATGCCATTCGTACAAGTCACAATCCGCAAGCAACCGATTTATATGATTTATGCGACGAAATGGGTTTTTTGGTGATGGACGAGGCGTTCGATGAATGGGAATTCCCGAAACGTAAATGGCTGGAAGGATGGAATGTAGGTACGCCTGGTTTCGAAGGTGCGTACGATTTCTTCGAAGAATGGGGCGAGCGGGATTTGGCCGATATGGTACGTCGTGTCCGGAATCATATATCTGT
>JAQVEB010000211.1 GCA_028698105.1 Petrimonas sp.
TTGATGAACGGCGCATGGAAGACGCGGCCGGAAAGCCCGAAACCGATAATGCCTGTGCGGATGTTGGTTGCCATAGTTCTATTTATTTAAGTTAATGATTGCACCTGTTTTTCGATAGATATTCAATGGTTATTCGGTTGTAATTCAATAGATAAATACCCATCGGGACGTAGGAACCTATCGTTGGATTTTCAAAGATACAAAAAATAATGCTTCGCGATAGAGTTATCGCGAAGCATTATTCATCAAAAACGCAACGAGTTTTTGCGTGGCAATGGCACGGTGGCTGATGGTGTTCTTAACGTTGTCGCCAAGTTCGGCAAAGGTTTTGTCGTATCCGTCGGGCATAAAAATAGGGTCGTAACCGAAGCCGGCTGCGCCGCGTTTTTCGTCAATAATACGGCCGGGAATCTCTCCTTCGAAAAAATGCGTTTCTCCATTGAGCAGTAACGCGATAACGGTGCGGAACCGGGCGTTGCGGTTTTCCTTTCCTTGCAGTTCCGATATTAATTTTCGCATATTGTCCTGCGGATTGCATCCTTCTCCCGCGTAACGCGACGAGTAAACGCCGGGCGCGCCGTCCAACGCTTCCACTTCAAGCCCTGTATCGTCGGCAAAACAGTCGAAGCCATATCTGTCTTTCACGAACCGTGCTTTGATGAGCGCATTTTCTTCGAGCGTGACGCCTGTTTCGGGAATATCATCGTGGCAATCAATGTCCGAAAGGCTCAAAATTTCTATTTTTCCCGCCGTAATTTTGCGGATCTCATCGAGTTTATGTTTGTTGTTGGTAGCGAATACGATTTTTTTCATCTTTTTTCTATTTCAAAACAGTTTACCGGTTTCGGGCTCTTAATTCCCGCTCACGTTGCTTTTGTCTTTCGTTCAGCGCTTTCTCGCGTTGTTTTAGCAAAGCTGCCCGTTCCTGTTCACGCTGTTTCAGCAATTTCCGGCGTTCACGCTCCCGTTCTTTCAATATTTTCCGGCGAGATTTCGGATCGGTTTTTTCCGTCTGTTGTTTCAGCGCTTCGGCTGCTTTGCGTTCGAGTTCGGATTGCCGCTGAGCCTGCGTTTCTTCCACAGAACGTTTTTCGGTGGAAGCAATCCGTTTTTCCTCGGGTTGCGCAACGGGAACGGTTTCTTTTCCGATATCATTCGTATACTTCTCCTGGGATATTGCAACCGGAATTTCGGGCGAGTACTTTTTCGGTTCCTTCAACACTACGGGTGCGGAACCATCGCCGAAATGTGTCTTATAAAACACCTGATAATCGGCTAAAGTTTTTCCTTTCAAAAGAATTTGCAGATTTTCTTCGGAAATAATAAGCGGGATGATCTGTGTGGGCGCTTCGGCAATGAACACACTGTCCGACAGCAGCATTTTCCCGTATGCCGAAACCTCTTCGTATGAGTTAAATCCCTTTATTTGCAATGCTTCCATCGGTTTAATCTCCACGAACGACAACCCGAACTCCCGCAACATAAACGTAGAAAAATTGTAATTCGCGATCGCGAAGAGCAGGTTATTTTTATTGACCTGATTTTCGGAGAACATCATCAAAAATACATGAGGAGCGTCCTGATTGATATTAAACTGTACGGAATCGATCGTTGCGGAAGTCGTTTCGGTTTCATCCTGGGGTGAAAAGGGTTGACTGTGCAAATTTCTTGCCCGGGCAACGGCCCTGAACATCTCTCTTTCGGACGAATGTTGCTCTGCAAGCAGCATGGACGAATCCGCAGGCGCTTTCACAGAATCGGCAACGGCGATAACGGATGTCGGTAAGTTTGCGCCTTCTTTTTTTGCCTCGGCGTAATATTTGTTGGCGCGCGCGGTATCGTTTTTTGCCGTGAAAATGTCCCCGAGCGCGACAAATAAATCAGCGCGACGGTCTTTGTACCGCGAAATCCCGGTCATTTTCTCCAATTCGCCGATCATTTTTTGCTGTTGATTCCCCCCGCTCACTTTCGATTGCCCGATCACTGCCTGCATAACAATATCGGGCGGCGTGCTGAGGCCTTTCATTTCCTGAAACGCGCTGAATGCATTCGCCGGTTGTTCCATCAACTGATAAAGCTGCCCCGTTAAATATTGCAGCCGCCGTTTCTGGCGCGGATTATCCTCTGACCGAATTGCCTGTTGCAGGTACGGAATGGCCGAAGCATAGTCTTTTCGTTGCAGATGGAAGTAAGCATAAGTTTCGTTGAACAGATTCTTCAGATTTTTCGGAAGCGGATTCATTTGCAACATGTTGATCAGGTTTTCGGCATCGTAAAACCACCCCATAGCCGCATAAGCGCGCATCATCCATATCTGCGTTTCGGAAATCAACTCTTTTTCATTCGGATACATGCGCAATATCTGCGAAAAAGTGGAAAGAGCATCCGTGTAATCGCTGTTTTGTACCTGCGCTTTACCCATCAACAGCCATGCGTTTTTCAGGAACGGGTTGAATTCCTCCTGGCGAAGCCAGTCGCGGTACTCCTGTGTCATTTCCTGTCCCGGATCGCGACGTGGCTTGCTTGCGATGGAGTGCTCACGGATGGCTGTCATGGTTTTTTCGATAGTTCGGTCGAACGCGCCGCCCGGTTTTTTGTTTTGTGTGGTATCGGTCAAATACATTGGGAGCATGCGGGAGAAATCGTCTCTGTAAGAGTCGTAACGCGCGTTCAACGTTTCGTCGTAAGCTTGTTGAGCGTTGAAAAAAAGGTTGTATTGGGTAGTAAAGGCATGGTAAGCGCGTGTACCCGAAGTGTTCTTTTTTGTGGAACACCCAAAAAGGAGAGTAGTGCATATCACACCCAAAAAGATAAAAAGTATGTTGTCTTTCAGTTTCAACGTTTTTTCAAAAGTAATTACTTCACTGTAAATAACTCGAAAAACGAAGTTTTATTATTTTTTTCGCAACCTTTGTAACTATTCCTACATTTGTGCGACAGATAGTACAGAAAGAATAAAGAAGATGACATCGAAAGAAACGGAAAAAGAATTTATAGGACTGATCGGGCAGCACAGCCGGCTGATTTACAAGATTTGCTACATGTATGCTTCGGACGGGGACGAGCTAAACGATTTGTACCAGGAGGTAGTCATCAACTTATGGCGTGCTCACGAAGCTTTCAGAGGCGAAGCAAAATACTCCACCTGGATATACCGCATCGGATTGAACACCTGTGTGAGTTATATCCGACAAAAGAGCAGAAAGCCTTCACTCGTACCGTTAACGGTGGATTTGGAAAGCATTGCCGAAGAGGAAAACAATGCGGAGCAATTACGGGAATTATACCGGCTGATCAATCAATTATCGAAAATAGAAAAGGCAATTGTTTTACTCTATCTGGAAGAAAAAACGTACGATGAAATCGGCGAAATTGTGGGAATTACCCGCGGAAATGTGGCTGTGAAACTCAACCGCATCAAAACAAAACTAAAAGAAATGTCTAATCAATAAAATAATCGGGAATATGGCAGATTTAGAACAAATGAAAAAAGGCTGGAAAGTTCTCGATGAGAATTTACAGAAATCGGAAATTATTAATCACGAACAAATAAAAAAAATCATTATGGAAAAGTTTGAAACAACAATCGAAAAATGGCAACGGAGAAACATTCTCAGTCTGTTTACTGCTTTGGTGATATTAATCCCTTTCGACATCAACCTCTTTTTAAAAGGATTCACGTTGCAGGCCGTTCTCTTTCTTCTGGTTCTGATATTCCTCGGAGTGTTCAGCGCGATGAAGATACGTCAGTTACACAAGTGGAATATCCACGAAACACCTCCGGCTAAACTCATGACGCAGATTAACACGTTCCGGTTAAAACGGAAGCAATTCATTCTTTATTTTATGCCCTTCGTGCTGGGTTTTGTGATTTACGTATTATCCATGAACCACGTGTTTGACAAATATCAGTGGATGGGATTTGCCACCGGGTTGATTCTGGGAAGCGTGGTTGTGCTTATAAAACAGCGGAAAACCTACAAAGACATTCAGGATAATCTCAAAGAACTTGTGGAGCTTCAAAACGAAAAGTAAAGTGAACGCGAATCAACGGATTTTCTATGGGTTGCTTATTGCGATCGTTATTTTCGCATGCTCAATCGTGATGGCAACGGTGGTGAAAGTAAACGGCGGATTTGTGCCAACATCGTTTATCACACATGTGACAATGTTTACACTTTCGTTACTTGTTATTTATTGGATGAGGGAAAATGTGAATTTTCGCATTGCAGTTCCAGGGATAAAAAAGATATTTAAACCTATTCTTTACGGGATTTTGGCAACCATTGTCGTAAACGGGGCAATGACAATCATTACAAAAATGATTGGAGCGCCCGTGGAACAGAATAAAGTCACGGCAGACATGAGTCCGGTACAGGTGTTTTTGTTTGTATTCATTCTGGCGAGCATTGCGGAAGAGTTGTTATTCAGGGGTTTTCTGCAAAATCTGCTGACTCCTCTAAAAGTAAAAAGGATGCGATTGTTGAAACGTGAAATAAGCTTGCCCGTTTTTATCAGCGCGGCTGCCTTCGGACTTGCACATTTGATCTTGATCTTTACAGGAGTTCACTTCCTGTTTCTGCTGAAAATCGTACTTTTTACGATGGTACTGGGTTTAGTAGCCGGTTATTATCAGGAGAAATACAACAATCATGCGTATGCCGTGATTGTGCACATGTCCGCTAATCTGCTGGCGTTATTAGGCGCAATTGTCGCGTAAACGGTAATAACCGTCGCGTTTGTTACGACGCTATAAAAAATGAGTGAAGAAGAAAATCCTCTTCACTCATTTTTTTTATTGAAAATTTTAGCTGAAAGACAACCTAACTTTCTATCCGTGCTTCCGGTTCAATCTTTTTTACACCGATCTTCGGAGCCAGCAACAAGAAATAAGCAACCAAAACGGTCAGTACCACAACGGCGCCTATCTGCCCGCCCATAGCATCGGAAAGAACCCCCATCAACAATGGAAAAACGGCTCCTCCGGCCAATCCCATGATCATCAATCCCGAAATTTCGTTGCTTCGTTGCGGGAGGTGCTGCAATGCTTGGGAGAACATAATGGAAAAAACATTGGAATTGCCGAATCCGATAAGCGCAATGCACACATAAATGGCCATGGCCGAATAGCTGAAATACAGTGCCACTACCGCGGCAAGCATCATCAGAATGCTGATCCAGAAGAAGGATTTGGACGAAAATCTCGCCAGTATGAAAGCTCCGCTAAACGACCCGATGGTGCGGAACAGAAAATAAATGCTGGTTGCATACCCGGCTTCCGAAAGCGGCATTCCCAGCCGTTCGATCAACAGTTTGGGAGCTGTGGTGTTTACGCCTACATCGGTTCCCACGTGCGCCATGATCCCCAGAAAAAGCAGCAGGATGGTTTTATCGCCAAGCAACGCGAAGCATTCCGCAAACGTGGATTGTTTTCCCTCGATGGGTTTCTCTTCAATCTTCGTAAAGAACAACCAAATGGTGGCAATAAGTGCCACCACCGCAAAAATCAGGAATAACAGTTTCCAATCGCCGAATTTCACCAACGCCCACGCGGCGATGATCGGCGCCACGAACGAGGCAATAGCTTTTACAAACTGACCGAACGTGAGGCTACTCGCCAATCTCTCACCCGATACAATATTGGAAACCAGCGGATTCAGTGAAACTTGCATGA
>JAQVEB010000212.1 GCA_028698105.1 Petrimonas sp.
ACACGTTAAACGTGCAAGAAACAGTGAAGATGAAAAGAAAATAAAACGGTATCTCTCGAAAAAAAAGAGAAATTCCGCTTTGAAAACTATTAACTTGAGTTGGGAATTTTAAATGAGATTTTTAAGATAAATTAATTCTCGGAACAGCCAACGGAATTACAATCTTCGATATACAAACCGGACATTCAGAGATCTTAATGGGCAACCGCAAAGGGGATCAGTCCTTTACCAATCTGAACGTGAATCAGGTGTATGAAGACAGCCGCGGACTTATTTGGGTGGGAACCCGGGAAGGGTTGAATATCTGGGATCCCAAACAGGATAAAATCACCCAATTGTACAAAAGCGACGGACTTACCGATAATGTGATTTCAGGTATTATTGAAGATAACCAGCATAATATGTGGATCACTACTTCTAACGGCGTATCCAATATCATTATCCATACCGATTCAAAAACCAATGAATATCATCTTTCTTTTGTGAATTACAGTGAAGTGGATGGCCTGCAAAGCCACGAATTTAATTTACGTTCAGTATTCAAATCTTCCGATGGAGAAATTCTGCTTGGAGGGACCAACGGATTCAATATATTTAATCCGGAAAATATCCGCTATAATACTTCACAACCCAAAGTCCTTTTTACCGGATTGAAACTTTTCAATGAGGATGTTTTGGTCGGAGCGGAATATAACGGGAATAAGATCCTGTCATCGGAACTGAATCGGGTAGAAGAAGTCACCTTCAAATACGGGCAAAATGTTTTTTCGGTCGAATTTTCCGCCATGAATTATGTGCTCCCTGAAAAAACAACCTATGCCTATATGTTGGAAGGATTTAATACGGATTGGTTATTAACCGACCATGGCGTCCACAGTGTTACTTACACCAATCTCGCTCCGGGAAAATACACTCTTAGGGTAAAGGCCGCAAACAGTGACGGCTTTTGGAGTGAAGAATCCACAGCGCTGCAAATCCGTATAAAACCTCCATTCTGGTTGTCTGCCGGCGCCTATATCTTCTATGCTTTTCTTCTGATCTCTATCCTGTTACTGGCCCGGTATATGATCATAAGAAACGAACAACAGAAGTTTAAAATGAAGCAAATAGAACTGGAAGCACAACGGAAACATGAAATGGATGAAATGAAACTTCGTTTCTTTACCAATGTCAGTCACGAATTGCGCACACCTCTGACATTGATCATATCTCCGTTGGAAAATATGATGAAGTCCGTTGCCGATGACCATCAAAAACACCAGCTTTCTTTGATACACAAAAATGCCATACGACTGTTGAATATGGTGAACCAGTTACTGGATTTCAGAAAAAGCGATGTGAATGAACATTCCCTGAATTTATCCTATGGAGACATTATCTCGTTTTTGAAAAATTCTTTCACCTATTTCACCGAATATGCGGAAAAGAAGAATATCCGGTTGACCTTTTTCTCATCGGTAGATGAATTGAGAATGGTATTCGATGAAGACAAAATGAGAAAGATAATGATGAATCTTCTCTCCAATGCAATAAAATTTACCGAAAAAAACGGAACTGTGGATGTGTTGGTAAAACTTTTACCTAAAAACGGAGAGACCGATCCTGAACAAATAGAGATCAGAATAATAGACACTGGTATTGGGATAAAAGACGACGAGAAAAAGCGGATCTTTGAACGTTTTTATCAGGGAAAAACAAAAAACGAAGATTTTCCCGGAAGCGGTATCGGATTACACATCGTAAAAGAATTTGTGTCTATTTGTAAAGGAAGCATCGAGGTATACGACAACGCGCCCAAGGGGAGCCTGTTTCTTCTTCAATTCCCGGTGGACAGGCTCGAGTATATCGCTTCTCACTCCGGCGTGCCACGGGAAAATCAGCATGCCGCCTTAACTGGTGAGGAACACGGCGGTGAGCACGAGGAGGCATTGGAAAGCGAGGGAACACGTATCTTGTTGGTGGACGATAACGATGATTTTCGGGATTTCATGAAAGATACGTTGAAAAAAGAGTTCACGCTGCTTGAAGCCTCCAACGGGAAAGAGGCATGGAGTAAAATTATAGAGTATTCCCCCGATATCATTATCAGTGACGTGATGATGCCCGAGATGGATGGCTATGAACTGTGCGAGAAGGTGAAGAACGACGTGCGTACTTCGCACATCCCCCTTATCTTACTCACGGCACATACAGCGCAAGAGCAAGAGCTCAGGGGGCTTGAAACAGGTGCGGACGACTATATCACGAAGCCGTTTAACTTGGATATTTTTCTCTTGCGGATAAACAAGATACTGGAGCTGAGATCGTATCGTCAGGACCGGTTTAAACACCAAATTGAAATTGAACCGGCAGAGATTACCATCACCCCGTTGGACGAGAAGCTTATCAAGAACGCGATCAAACTGGTGGAGGAGAATATCGATGACAGCGATTTCTCGGTAGAGAAGCTTAACAAAGAGTTGGGAATTAGTCGGGTACATCTCTACAAGAAGTTGACCTCCATTACGGGAAAAAGCCCCATCGAGTTTATTCGTGTTATTCGTCTCAAGCGTGCCGCCCAACTGTTGCGCGAAAGCCAACTGACGGTCTCCGAAATATCGTATCAGGTGGGGTTTAATAATCCTAAAACATTCAGTAAATATTTTAAGGAAGAGTTTGATCTTTTGCCTTCTCAATATCAGCAAAATGTGTCAGAGGCCCCACGTACCAACCTCGCGGACCCGTTGTGAACATTTAACATACCTTTGGGAAACAAAACAACCCCTTCGGTTATCAAAGGCGGTCGTGCCCCGCAACATTGCTTCCCGCCTGAAGCCTGAATTATATTTAATTTTACAAAAAAATAATCTTTGGCTTTGCTTATGTGGTATGTATAGCTAAATATGTCGACTATCACTATTTAGTGACCCATTACCGATTTATAGGCTATCTGATAAATAACTCACTTCGTTCAAACAGCTTATCAGATCACGCCTATTTCATCGAACGGGTAGCCCACTAAATAGTTAAATGTCTAATATTTAGCTATGCACCCAGTTGAGGAAGTTCAATAAACTGTATCAAATGGCACGTGTTTTTTATATCGTATTTAGTACCCTATTTTTTCTCTCCTGCGCGACCACCGGGATAGAGAAAACAGACAACGGGATTATTGTCCGTGTTAAACAGGAAAATAGTCACACCGCGAAAACAATCCGGCTCAACGTGATTGATAACAACATCATCCATGTATCGGCCATCCCCGGAAAAATATTCTCCGACGAGAAAAGCCTGATCCTGCGGCCGGGCTTGAAACGATCGGGAACGTTTAGTGTATACGAGAATGGAGACGAGGTGACCCTTTCCACCGACTCGTTGGATGTTGTCATCCGGAAATCGACGGGTGAAATAGCATTTCTAAATAAAAAAGGTGAAACTCTTCTACAAGAAAATAAGGGTGGCGGAAAAACACTGACGCCCATTGAAGTAGAAGGAACCAAAGGGTACACCGTGCATCAACTGTTTGAGTCGTCCGATGACGAAGCATTCTATGGCCTGGGGCAGCATCAGGCCGACGACTTTAATTATAAAGGAAAAAACGAATCGCTGTTCCAGTATAATACCAAGGTATCCGTTCCGTTTGTTATTTCCAGTAGAAACTACGGCATCGTGTGGGACAACTACTCCCTGAGTAAATTTGGCGACACGCGCGACTATGCGGACCTGGACCAGTTCAAGCTCTACGGGGAGGATGGAGCCGGCGGGGGGCTTACCGCCACCTACACCCGGAAAGGAGATTCTACCGGGACAATCGTGCGCCAAGAGAGCAAGCTCGATTACCAATTCATCCCATTACTGGAGAATTTCCCGGCAGATTTCGACCTGAACAACTCCCGCGTTACATGGAGCGGCGAATTGGAAGCTCCCGAGAGCGGCCTCTACCGGTTTTTCTTGCATTACGCCGGGTATATCCGGGTGTTTATGGATAACGAGCCGGTGGTTGAAGAGCGCTGGCGTACCGCGTGGAACCCCAACAGCTACAAGTTTGAATACCATTTGAAGGAAGGGGAGAGGGTGCCGATACGTGTGGAGTGGGAGCCCGATGGCGACGTGTCATACATCGCCCTGAAAGCGTTAAGCCCCGTTCCCGAGGAAGAACAAAATAAACTCTCTCTCTGGAGCGAAATGGGGAACGGCATCGACTACTATTTCGTGGCCGGAAACAGCATGGATGAGGTGATCAGCGGGTATCGAACCCTCACCGGGAAGTCGCAGATCATGCCCAAGTGGGCCATGGGTTTTTGGCAGAGCAGGGAACGTTACAAAACCCAGGACGAATTACTGGAAACCCTTGCTGAATTCAGAAAACGAGAAATACCCATTGATAACATCGTACAGGATTGGAGCTATTGGCCGGAAGCGGAATGGGGAAGCCACAAGTTCGATAAGGAACGATTCCCCGATCCAAAAGGGATGGTTGATAAAATACATGAGATGAACGCACGGATCATGATCTCGGTATGGCCCAAATTTTATATGAATACCGACCATTATAAAGCATTCGACAAAAACGGGTGGATGTATCAACAGGCAGTAAAAGACAGTATCCGTGATTGGATCGGACAAGGGTATATCGGCTCATTCTATGACGCATATGCCGAAGGTGCACGCAAACTATTCTGGAAACAGCTCGAAGAAAACTTATATTCATTGGGTATCGATGCCTGGTGGATGGATGCTTCCGAACCGAACATCCAGGATAATACCGACATGGATTACCGGAAGAAGCTGTGCGGCCCCACTGCCCTCGGCCCTTCCACAAAATACTTCAACGCCTATTCGCTGGTAAACGCCGAAGCCATTTATGACGGACAACGGAGTGTAAATCCGGATGACCGTGTATTTTTATTGACACGCTCCGGTTTTACCGGCATCCAGCGCTATTCAACCGCGGTCTGGAGCGGGGATATCGGTACCCGCTGGGAAGACATGAAAGCGCAGATCTCGGCCGGGCTCAATTTTGCTTTATCCGGCATACCATACTGGACAATGGACATCGGTGGATTTTGTGTGGAAAAAAGATATGAGCAGGCACAGCATTACTACAATGCTACAGGGATTGAAAATGAGGATTTGAAAGAATGGCGTGAATTAAATGCCCGCTGGTCGCAATTCGGAGCTTTTGTCCCGTTATTCAGGTCTCATGGGCAATTCCCTTACAGAGAGGTGTTTAATATTGCTCCAGAAGACCATCCCGCCTATCAATCCATGGTCTATTACAATAAACTCCGATATCGTTTGATGCCCTATATCTATTCATTGGCTGGAATGACTTATTTCAACGATTACACCATCATGCGCGCATTGGTCATGGATCACGGCAAAGATCCGGAAGTAAATGATATCGGCGACCAGTATATGTTCGGGGATATGTTGATGGTTTGCCCTGTGTATGAATATAAGGCAACCGGACGGACGGTTTATTTTCCTGCCACCACCGGTTGGTACGATTTCTATACGGGAAAATTCATTGATGGGGGACAAAAACAACGGGTGGATGCACCGTATAGCCGTATACCGCTGTTCGTGAAAGAAGGGGCTATTATCCCGTTCGGCCCTGAAATCCAGTATTCCGATGAGAAAAAGCCTGAACATATCACATTGTATGTATTCGCAGGT
>JAQVEB010000213.1 GCA_028698105.1 Petrimonas sp.
GAATGAACCGTCATCGTTTTGGGGGATTTGATCGTCGTAGGATTTTACAGCGCCGTAATAGTACGTCGTGCAACTCGAAAGCAACAAGCCCAATGATACGACTGTTAGGATAACGGCATTTTTCATAACTTCAAGGAATTTAGATTATTATTTATCTTCAAACAATCAGTCATCATCTTTTGTTCTCACTGTGATATGGAAACAAGCCTGCTTTCGCTCGTGCTTCACATAGCAACGTTGTTGATTTTTCAGATCGAACAATACCTGAGCCAGCACCAATTTCAACCTCTCGGGAGGAATTTGCCGCAAGGTATCGGCATCAACCTGGCTGAAACGCTTCCACGAAATATCAACCGTAGTGGCGTAACGATGTGCCGAGTTGTCTATGGCGTTGATGTTGCGTTTTGCGAGACTTGTTATATCGTCGTCCGTGCGTGTGATACTGGTCAGATACAACCGATAGAGCGGCAATCCTTTGCTGTAAAGTGAGTCCCTGAAATTCTGCGCAATATCCACCACCAATTTCGCTGCCGAAGGCACCAGATATGGTACGGAATGGCTAAGGTCGTATGTGCTGTAGAGTTCGAGTTCGTCGGGCAAACGGACGAGTTCGTCTTTCAGTCTTAATGTATCGTCGCGTGTTGCCATGGGTTTTATGCCGTTTTTTATGGCTGAAACCATGTGCAATTCGGGCAAATCATTAAACTCACGGTTGTAATTTCCGATAAACCGGGCTTTTTTCTCCCTTACAAATATTTTTTTTTCTTTTGTTTCCGCTTTTCCTTGGTCGCACCCGATAAAAAAGATTACTAATCCGCCCAGCACAAGCCACTTGATATATTGCATAACTTTATCTACATTAATTGCTTCTTGATATCATTTATTAGTTGTGAGATTGGTCTAACATAATCTTTAAGCCCAATGTGTTCACTCGCATATTTTAGTCGTCGGCTGTTATCCGGCAAGTAAAAAATATGTCGTTGCCCTCCTAACAACGATAATTTATCATCAGATAAATCTTCGTCGTAAGTTACAACGTGAAAAATATGTTTTATTTTAAATTTGCTCAAAACAGTTGCTTCTGCCGAAGATACCTGCTTCCAACGTTCTCGTATTGTCCGTTTGCATGAAATACCAATTAACCATCCATCTTTGGTTTTCACCCAATTATCAACTTCGATATCGGCCTGAAAATGCTCGGGAGCTTTGGCTATTTTAATATTATAATAATCCAGAATGAAAGCTGTAACATCTTCTAAACTGCCTCCGGCTCTTTTTTTTCTTTTTTGTGCAGCTCTTCTCTCAAATTCTTGCGTAAAAGCTGTTAATACAATATCCTTATCATCTTCGTTGATGTTGGCATCCTTAGTTAACAAAACTCTTAATGTGGTGAAAGCCCTTATAATTTCCGTTCTTTCTGTCGTAAGACAACCGCGCACACCTAAGTCATCCCATAAAGAAATGACAGTTGCCAGACCATCCTTACCTTGTATATCGAGATAAGATTTCGCAATGTTTAAAGTAAACTCTTTGTCATCATTTGGAATATTATTAATGGCTTGAAACAAAGGTAACATGATATTTTCGCAAGTCATAATGAAAACATCCATGTCCTCAATTGTCAAAATTTCTTCATCGAGTTCTGCTATAAGTCTATGAACGCGATTTTTTGTTGAAGTTGCTCTATGATAACGTTCTTCAATAATATTCCGCAATGTTTGTTTTTGTAATTCAAGAGTATTCTTCCCTTTACTTTCTTTGCCAACAAGCCTGAGGCTACTTGCTATTGTGGCTAACAATTTAGGTTCTTTACCAATAGCCACATATTTATCATTATTGATTAACATTCGCGAAAACCAATAAACATTTTGCCATTTGTTCTGAATATCCGAAATTACTTTCTTCGTTTCCAAATTTTATTGATTTACAAAGTTAATTTTAAGCTGATTATTGTATTTTTTAATTCTTTCATTTGCCATTGCTACATAATCAGGGGAGAGTTCAATTCCTAAATACTTTCGATTATTCATAAGTGCGGCAATTGCAGTGGTACCCGAACCCATAAATGGATCGAGAATTGTTTGGGCATCTGTAGAAGTTATTATCCTGTTAATGAGGGCAACGGGAAACGGAGCCGGATGGGGGTTATTCATTTCTTGTTTGAATTCCCAAACATCCCCCAAAGCATTTGCCTTCGGCAACAATTTAAAATCGCGCTTTGCAATAAGATAAATTACCTCATAAGTAGGCAAAAAATACCCTGCATTAAAATTTATTCCTCCTTTTCGTTTCCAAATTATGATCTGCCGAATGGGGAGTTCGCCAACTATGTCGTGTCTATCTTGCAAAAGGCCGTCCTGTACCCGCCATTTATGATTGTAGAAAATAGCGCCGTTATCTGGAATAAGCCGTAACATTTCTTTTAGACAACTTCTTTGCCATTCCGAATACTTTTCATGCGGCATACAATCGTCGTAATGACTGTATCCGTTAACGAGTTCCGCATTTTTCCATTTTCCACCTCGTCCGTCCTTCATTCCATTTCCGGTAGAATTTTTTAAATTATATGGTGGTGATGTTATGATTAAATCGAATGCGCTGTCTGGTATAGTTTTCATAACTTCCAAACAGTCTCCTTGAATAATCCTATTTAATTCAAATGATTCCAAATCTTTCTTAATCTTTTATTTATTCACCTCCCGAAGACGAATTTTTGTAAGCACTTGTTTGGTATTCAGCGGGAAATCGCCATCCATCATCCAGGAGTAGTAACTGGGTTCGTTCATAAAAATATCTGCAACCGGTTTACCCCTGTGTTTGCCGAAATTGAATACTTCCACGCCTTTTTCGTTCAAGACGATGCGTCCGGCGAAATCTACGTTGTTGTTGAAGCTGGAATATTCGTTTGACAGTTTTTCGATATCGTTCTCCAAATCGGGATAACGATCAAGTTGCGATTTCAGCACTTCGTAGGTTGCGATGGTATCGGCTTCGGCCGAATGTGCATTTTCGAGTTCTTTGTCGCAATAAAACTTGTACGCCGCTTCCAGCGTGCGTTGTTCTTTTTTGTGGAAAATGATCTGGACATCCACAAATTTCCGCCGGCTCATATCGAAATCCACATCGGCGCGAAGGAACTCTTCCGCCAGCATGGGAACATCGAAACGGCTCGAGTTGAATCCGGCCAGATCGCATCCCTCCAACTGATCGGCCAGCGACTTGGCAATCTGCTTAAACGTGGGACAATCCTTGACGTCTTCATCGGTAATTCCGTGAATAGCGGTCGCCTCCGGCGGAATGGGCATTTCGGGATTTATGCGGCGCGATTTAATTTCCTCTTTCCCGTTCGGGAATATTTTCAGGAAAGAGATTTCCACAATGCGATCTCGGGTTATATTTATACCGGTGGTTTCCAAATCGAAGAAAACCAACGGGTTTTTGAGGTTTAATTTCATCCGTTTTTATTTTTCGTTCAAGTTATATATAAAAGGTTTGGACGCCTCTTATATGAACTAAACTAATCATTCAACATCATCGGCATAAGCAGCGTGAGCATGTCTTCGTTTTCTTCGCTGTCCACCGGCAAAATAATTCCGGCACGCGATGGATCGGAAAGTTCCAACCGCACATCGGCCGAAGGAATATTGTTGAGAATATCAATCAGAAAGACAGCTTTAAAGCCGATGTTCATTACGTTGCCCTCGTAGTTGCACGGAATAACTTCTTCGGCGGCCGTCAGGAAATCAATATCCTGTGCCGAAACCACGATCTTGTCTTCCGATAACTGAAGTTTCACCAAACTGCTGGCGGGATTAGAGAACACGGCAACGCGTTTGAGCGCGTTTAAAAACGACAACCGGTCTAATGTCACGTGATTGGGATTATTTTTCGGGATCACGGAATTGTAGTTGGGATAGCGTCCTTCAACAAAACGGCAAACCATGGTGTAATTTGTCATGGTAATATATGCGTTGTTCTCGTCGAATTGGATTTCCACGTCGCCCGCTTCTTTCGGAAGAAGCGATTTAAGCAGGTTGGCGGGTTTTTTGGGTAGAATGAATGATGCGCGCCCTTCGCCTTTGGTTTCTTTGGTTGTCATGCGCACCAGTTTGTGTCCGTCCGAAGCAACGAAGGTCAGATCGTCGGCAGTAATATCGAAATAAATACCGTTCATCACCGGGCGAAGTTCATCGTCGGCCGTAGCGAAAACCGTACGGTTGATGCCTTCAAAAAGCACCTGCGCATTCATTTTAAGCGCGGTGGACGAATCTTTCAGTTCCTTCGGCTGCGGATATTCATCGCCTTTCAATCCCACAAAATTATATTTTCCGTTGTGGTAGTAAATATACACTTCAAGCGTTTCGTCGTTCACCTCGAAGGTAAGCGGCTGATCGGGTAACTCCCGCAGCGGATCCAGCAGGTTTTTAGCGTTGATGGCCAAACTCCCGTCTCCGTCGGCGCTGCTTACTTCCACAGCGGTTTCCAGCCGTGTTTCGTTATCGGCTGCAGTAAGCGATAGTTTATTTCCTTCCAAATTCAATAAAAAACAATCCAGAATGGGTAGCGTGTTTTTTGAATTGATTACTCTGCTAATGGCCTGCAAGTGGTTGAGTAACGCTGCGCTTGATACTACAAATTTCATAGTGCGTGAATTTAATATTTTGATGTCTTTGTTTAATTGAGCAAATATATAAAATTATCTTTAAATGGATGCCGTTTTTTCCACGATATTGTGTTTTGGGTTGATAAGTTGACGCGAAGCAAGGTTAATTTGCTCACTTAGTATCCGGTTGTGATTTACCGGCTTTGTTTCTCGGGTGATGCTCAATGATCTCCTGCCGGAGAAAATCGCGGTCTATGTGTGTATAAATCTCGGTAGTTGTGATTTTTTCGTGTCCAAGCATCTCCTGGATCACCCTGATGTTGGCTCCGTGTTCCAGCAAATGTGTGGCAAACGAATGCCTGAATGTGTGCGGACTGACCTCTTTTTTGATGCCGGCTGCCAACGCATATTCCTTTATGAAATGAAAAACCATGATCCGTGAAATGGCTTTGCCCCGCGAACTGAGAAAAACAATGTCTTCCTGCCCTTTTTGTATTTTCAACTGTTTTCTGTAAGAAAGATAATTGTTGATCTTTTGGATAGCCGTGCCGGAAATCGGGACAAGGCGCTGTTTGCTGCCTTTGCCCTCCACACGTATGAACCCTTCGGAAAAATACAGATTGGAAAATTTGAGGTTGGTGAGCTCCGAAATGCGAAGCCCGCAACTGTAAAGCGTTTCAATTATGGCGTAATTGCGCGTGCCTTCGGGAGTGGACACATCAATTACACACAGGATAGCATCTATTTCTTCCAACGACAGCACTACCGGCAGTTTTAACCCGATTTTGGGAACTTCCAGCAATTCCGACGGATCACTTTCGATATACTTGTCCAGCAACAAAAACCTAAAAAATGATTTTACGCCCGATATGATACGCGCAACGGATCGCGGAGCGATTTTTTGGTCGTGCAATTCCGCTACAAACGTTTCGAGGTTGTTGTAAGTGATTTGTTGAACCGACAGGCCAGCAGCTTCGATAAAAGCTGTAAGCTTTTCTAAATCTGCAAGATAGGCTTCTATGGTGTTTTTCGACAACCCTTTTTC
>JAQVEB010000214.1 GCA_028698105.1 Petrimonas sp.
GCCGGATATGATGTTGAACAACGACAGGTTCACCTCCATCGCTGCCAATGCGCTGACCCGTGGGTTAGACGCGCTGTTCTCCAGCGCGTTGAACGATAACTGGAGCATAAGCACGAATATGGAAACACAAAACGGGTCGTTCGACAACGTGCGGATGGGCGTGGATGTTTCCACCCGATTGCTTGACGACCGGTTGCGCATTTCGACCAATTTGAGTTACGGCCAGGCCAATACATTTGCCACTCAACAGGCTTTTCTGGGCGAGGTTGATATCGAATACAAGTTATACAACTGGCTTATGCTGCATTTCTACAATCACGCGAACGAACGATACTACCGCCGAAGCCCTTACACACAAGGTGTGGGGATTATTGTGACCAAGGAAGCCCGTGACTTAAAGGATTTGTTCAGGTTCAATTTCAATTTAGGAAAGAAGACCGAAAATAATTAGTGCCGAACAAGATGAAAAAGTATATCTCATACATAGTTATTGCTTTCTTTTTGATCGCCTGCAATGCCACGAAACAAGTTCCGCAAGGAAGTTATCTGTTGAATAAAGTGAAGATCAACACCGACACAAAAACGGTGGGAGAGTCCGACTTAAAACCTTTTTTAAGGCAAAAGCCCAATGCATCCGTTCCTGTTCTCGGAAGAGTTCGTTTGCATATGTATAATATGGCAGGGAACGACTCTACGTGGATAAGCAAAAGATTCAGAAAATGGGGAGAACCTCCGGTTTTATTCAGTGAAAGACTTACGGCTGTATCGGCAGAACAGATCCGTATGGAAATGAATAACCGGGGTTATCTGAATGCCGAAGTAGATACGGTTGTTGAACGGAAAAACAAGAAAGCGAACGTTGATTATAACGTAACCGGACACGATCCGTACCGGATACTGCATTATCGCGATACCGTCCGCTCCGCCGATACCACCATACACAACATATTGAACGAAAGGAAACGCCTGAATTTCATTAAGGAAGACGATATCTTCGATATGAAAGTGTTGGAAGATGGGCGTATCAATATGACCAAAACATTGAGAAACAACGGGTATTACAACTTTTCGAAAGATTTCTTCTATTTCCTTGCCGATACTACAGTCGGAACGCATCAGGTGGACCTTACGCTGGAATTGAAAAATCCCACCGACAGCACAGTACACCAGCAATTTTATATGGGAAACGTTACCGTATATAACGGTGTAGATGCATCTATTTTGAACGACAGTACGAAGCATAACCTGCTGGATACGATTAAATATAAAGATATCAACGTAGTTTCGGAAAGGGAACAGTTTCTCTTGCCGCAGGCAATTTATTACAATACATTCATCCGGCCCGGGAAACTGTATTCCGATCGGGTGATGGAACGAACGTATTCGTCGTTGAATGATTTGGGTTCCGTGAGCCAGACGATGATAAATTTAACGCCGGCCTTCAGGAACGATTCAAACTTTCTCGACACGCGTATCGCTTTAACGCCCGGTAATTTGCATTACATGCAATTCGGGATAGATGGTACCAACTCGGCAGGCGATTTGGGTGTGGCTACCAACCTTACGTACGAGCACAGAAATATATTCAAAGGAGGAGAGCGTTTGCGCATTCGCTTAAATGGAGCATACGAATTTATAACCGCCTCCGACAGTTCCAACTTGTTGGATCAGAGTTTTTATGAGTACGGATCGGAAGTTTTCCTTTCCATTCCGCAATTGCTCCTGCCCTGGTTAATGAAGAAATTAAAGGATCAGCCGTCTGCATCCACGGAATTCTCCATCGGAGCAAATTTCCAAAAAAGGCCGGAATATTTGCGTCAGTTCTTTAACCTTACATCGCGTATGCAATGGTCCAGTTCCGATTGGAAACTTACTCATGTTATTGAACCCATTGATATTAACTATGTTCGTATGCCATGGGTATCAAAACTTTTCAGAGATCAATATTTGAGTGATAACAGCAATCCCATTCTGCGTTATAGTTATGAAGAGCAGTTAATCGCGTTAACATCGTATTACGTTTCCTACTCAAACAGTGCATCCGAGAACTTGCCCAAATATCCGTTCAGGATTCGCACCGGAATTGAGGTTGCCGGACACCTGCCACGTTTGGTTGCCACCTTGGGAGGAAGTACGACAAATGAGAACGGGCAAAAGAAAATTCTGGGAATACCCTATGCGGAGTATGTGAAAGGCGATTTCGACATTTCTTCAACTTTCCCCATAGACGAAAAAAATGTGCTGGCAGGGCATTTTGCTGCCGGACTTGCTTATCCGTATGGAAACTCGAAAGTTCTACCTTTCGAGAAACGATATTTTGGTGGCGGAGCCAACAGTATCAGGGGTTGGAACACACGATCGTTGGGTCCCGGCAGCTACACGCGCGATTCCGTGGGATACGATTTCGTGAACAAAACAGGCGATATTAAGCTGGAAATGAGTTTAGAATACCGCAGAACGTTAACGAAACTTTTTCAGCTCGCCGGCTATATTGATGCAGGAAATATCTGGACGATCAAGAATTATACCGTTCAACAAGGGGGGTATTTCCAATGGAACAAATTTTATAAAGAGATAGCCGTATCGTATGGCTTAGGCCTACGCATAGACCTGAAATTTCTTCTCCTGCGTTTCGACACCGGTATGAAAGCACATAATCCGGCCCTACCTGCCGGACAGCGATGGACCATTTTCAGACCCAGTTTCAGGCGCGATTTTGCCTTTCATTTTGCCATCGGATATCCGTTCTAAATCCAAAAAGTGTTGGATATATTGAAAAAAAATCTTAATTTTGTGCTGTGTTCGTACACAAAGCCCCTGGCTGCTGAGAATAAATAATAAAAACAATAAATATGAAAACCAATTATGAATTGCGTTACGCAGCGCATCCCGAAGACGCAAAGCGTTACGATACACAACGTTTAAGAAACGATTTTTTAATCGGAAAACTATTTAGTGCAGATGAGGTGAACATGGTTTACTCCATGTACGACCGTATGCTCGTAGGCGGCGCTATGCCGGTGAACGAATCGCTTCATCTGGAAGCCATTGACCCCCTCAAACAGCCCGTATTCCTGAAAAATCGCGAACTGGGCATTTTCAATGTCGGCGGAAAAGGGCGCGTGAAAGTAGGAGAGGATACATTCGAATTGGATTATAAGGAAGCCCTGTATCTGGGTTCCGGTGAAAGAGAGGTTTATTTTGAAAGCGAAGACGGGAACAATCCCGCGAAATTTTATTTCAATTCTGCTACGGCACACCGCAATTATCCCGATAAAAAAGTAACAAAAGCCGATGCCGTGGTGGCCGAAATGGGTTCGCTGGAATCATCCAATCACCGGCATATCAATAAAATGATCGTGAACCAGGTATTGCCAACCTGCCAGTTGCAGATGGGAATGACGGAACTGGTAACCGGAAGCATCTGGAACACCATGCCGCCGCATGTGCATTCGCGACGGATGGAAGCCTACTTCTACTTTGAAGTTCCCGAAGATCAGGCTATCTGCCATTTCATGGGAGAAATTGATGAAACGAGGCACATCTGGATGCAGAATAATCAAGCCGTATTATCGCCACAATGGTCAATTCACGCTGCGGCCGGAACGTCAAACTATACGTTTATCTGGGGGATGGCCGGCGAAAATCTCGATTACGGCGATCAGGACTTTGCCAAAATAACGGAAATCAAATAAAAAACAGATAAGATTATGGTAAATTTCAGGTTAGACGGAAAAATTGCGCTGGTAACCGGCGCATCTTACGGTATCGGTTACGCGATGGCTAAAGCATTTGCCGACGCCGGCGCGACTATTGTTTTCAACGATCGCAGCGAGGAAAACCTGCAAAAAGGCCTCGAAAGCTACAAGGCCGACGGCATTAATGCGAAGGGCTACATCTGCGACGTAACGGATGAAGACGGTGTTAACGCCATGATTAAACAAATTGAAGAAGAAGTGGGCGTGATTGATATTTTGGTGAACAATGCGGGCATCATCAAACGCATTCCCATGCACGAAATGTCGGCCGAAGAGTTCCGGCAGGTTATTGATATTGATTTAAACGGGCCGTTTATCGTATCAAAAGCGGTTATTCCAGGCATGATCAAAAAAGGGCACGGCAAAATCATCAACATCTGCTCCATGATGAGCGAGTTGGGCCGCGAAACCGTGTCGGCTTACGCCGCGGCCAAAGGCGGATTAAAAATGCTTACGAAAAACATCTGCTCGGAATACGGTGAGTACAACATTCAGTGCAACGGCATCGGACCGGGTTACATTGCCACGCCGCAAACGGCTCCCTTGCGCGAAAAACAACCCGATGGCTCGCGCCATCCGTTCGATTCGTTCATTATTGCCAAAACGCCGGCTGCCCGTTGGGGTACTCCCGAAGATTTAATGGGGCCTGCCGTATTCCTCGCCTCCGATGCCTCGAACTTTGTAAACGGTCATATTCTCTATGTTGACGGCGGAATTTTAGCTTATATCGGTAAACAACCTTAATTTTTCCAACATGAAACGAGCATGTAAATCATTTACACACAAGGATATGATTGTCGTGAGTTCTCCCGATAGCTATCGGGAACCATAATGTAAAAAATAAAAAATAAACAGATGAAAAAGAATTTGTTCATTCTTCTCGCACTTATTTTTGTTGCATGCAATTCAACAGAAAAAAAAGAGATTAACGTGGTGGTGACTAATCCTTCGGATTTCGATCGCCCGCATGAAATCGTGGAAATCGCGTGGGATTCGGTTCGCAATGCTTTATCGCTCACCGATGCTGCTTCCGTTATCGTATTGGATAGCGCACAACAACAACAAGTGCTGTATCAGATTGTTAATGAAGAAGATAATGAAAACGCAAAACTGATTTTCCTTGCCGGCGTGAAAGCAAACGGAACCACAACGTATCAGATTAAAACCGGAACACCCGAAAAATTCGGTCCGATGGTTTACGGCCGTCTGGTGCCGGAGCGCAAGGACGATTTTGCATGGGAAAACAACCGCATCGCTTTCAGGATTTACGGCCCTGCGTTGGAAGCCACAGGAGAGATCAGCAACGGTTTGGATTTGTGGGTGAAAAGCACAGACTCGCTGGTGATTGACAAATGGTACAAAAATGATCTGGCCGGTGTGGCCTCATACCACGAAGATCACGGTGAAGGCCTTGATATGTATAAAGTCGGCCGTACGCTGGGTTTAGGCATGACCGCGCCGTTTGTGAGCGATACCCTTTGCTTGGGAAACAATTTCACCGAGTATACGGTATTGGATAACGGCCCGCTGAGAATTACATTTCAATTGAACTACAAACCGTACGATGCCGGAGGCAAAACGATAAACGAAACGCGCATCATACAGTTGGATGCGTACAACAACCTGAACAAGGTTACGAATACTTTTGAAACGGATCCTGCGGCCGAAATGCAACTGGCAACCGGCATCGTAATGATTCAGGATCAGCCTGCGATAACCTTTACCGAGCCTGCCGACGGCATCATGGCATACGAATTACCTTCGGATACCGTGAACGGCACTATTTACACGGGCGTCATCAATCCTTCGGGTTTTTCGCAGATCAATATTGCCCTGGGGCATTTGTTGGGGATTAATCAGTACAAAAC
>JAQVEB010000215.1 GCA_028698105.1 Petrimonas sp.
AATTATTATAATCTCAAAACGCAAACAAAAGATAAAGACATCTTCACTCCTTATTATATTTCCGAAGCGGCTTCGCTCGGCCCCGGCCTGGTGCTACAAAAAAGAAAACAAGACGTGCGGATGCAAACCGCTCTTTTTGCGAGTGGAATTGGCCTGGGAGCAAGCATATCGGATTATTTTGAAATTGATGACAGGGATTACAATATGGGTAGCGGTTTCAGTCTGAAATTAAATACCGAAGTGCGCATAGTGGAGAAATACACGATAAAGCTTTTCTCCGAAAACTATATTATATATACGTGGAAAGGCATTGACGAGGAAATTGAACTGAAAGACCTATCCATGTCGCAAATTGATTTCCTGAACGTGCAGGGCGATCGGAGCACGGCTAAACTTCATGTTTTTGGGGCAAGCATCAGTTACGAAATAAACGATAAAATTCATTTGATATTCAAAAACCGTTTTTTTACGCGCAACACCTCCTACAAATATTTTCCTCCGGTACCTTACAAGTCGAATGAGATTTTTGTAGGCATGGGATGGTACGTTTAAGGCGAAAGACAAAAATAAAAACAATAAAACAAGTAAAAGAGGAAAAGAAATTAAAACTTAGCTTATCTTTGTTAGTGAGGTTTCACTCTTTTCAAAAAAACAGTAAATATGGAAATAAAACCAAGACAACTGGAGATCATTGAAGCTACCGGAAAAATTTTGACGAAATCGGGAGTAACCGGGTTAACGACCAAAAATCTGGCATCCGAAATGAATTTTTCTGAAAGCGCGCTCTACAGGCACTTCAAAAGTAAAGAAGAGATCATCCTTTCCATGTTGAAATATTTGAGCAAAAATATTTCAACGATCCTGAAAAACAGCGCCCCAACATCCGACGCCGAAAAAGATTTTAAAGACGTCTTTCGCCGGATTACGTTGTATTTTAAGGAAAATCCGTATTATGTGATCGCCATTTTTTCGGAGGGATTGCTGGACGAAAGCTCGAAAATAAAAAATGCCATTATGAGTTTGGTTAACCTGATGACGGGCCATTTACAGTCGGTTATCGAACACGGACAGCAAACCGGAAAGTTCATTGCGACCATCCCTGCCGACGATTTGGCGCAAATTGTCATCGCTACATACAAACATCAAATGTTCAGTTGGAGATTTCAGAACTTTGAGTTCGATATCATCAGGCGAATAGAAGAAATAGACGATACGCTATTGATAATCCTGAAAAATTATCCACAGTGATTTAACGAAAAAAACTCTTACAAGATAAAAAAAATTATTCAATTATGTTAGTAAACATTCACAAACATGCAGGAGCGCTCTTCGTAATGCTGATGCTTACGCTACTTATTCCTGTACAGGCGCAAACTTTAAGTTTGCAACAATGTATTGACAGTGCGCTGGTGCACAATAAAAATCTGGAAATTAATAAAAACAACATTCGCATAAGCGAAGAGCGGCACAAAGAGGTTGTCTCTAACCTTATTCCGAAGGTAAACATTAATTCCGATTACAAATACTACATTGAGCAACCTACGCAGCTTGTACCCATGTCTATGCTGGGCGGGGCGGAAGGCAAATACAAGGAAGTGCAAATGGGTGTGCCGCACAACATTACGGCAAACGTTCAGGTAACCGTTCCGTTGTTTAATGCGCAGGTTTTCGGTAACATGAAGACTACGAAGATAGCCACGGAGCTAAGCGGGATTCAGCACCGGAAAACCGAGGAACAACTGTATTACGAAGTGTCGAACCTGTACTACAACGCGCAGGTCATGGAAAAACAGATCGCATACATTGACAGTAATCTGATCAATTCGCGAAAACTGCACAAAAACATAAAGTTACTTTATGAGCAACTCATGGTCAAGAAATCGGATGTTGATAAAGTTGAATTGGATATCATGCAACTGGAAACACAACGCGAAACATTGAACGATAAACTCGATCAGGTGATGAACACCCTGAAATTCATGATGGGAATTCCCATGGAAACCGATTTGAGAGTTGAAAAAAACATCCGTTTGATCGCCAACGCGAATTATATGGTGCGAACACCTCTCGACATACAATTGCTGCAAACACAAAATAAGCTGCTCAACAGCGAGTTAACGACCATCAAAAATTCGAGGTTACCCTCCCTCGTGCTTTTTGGTTCCTACGGAAAATTAGGGTACGGTTACGACAAAAAACCGAATGATTTTCTGGATTTTTACGATGTCGCGCTTGTGGGCATTCAACTCAATATTCCTGTTTTTAACGGAACATCCACGCAACGAAAGATAAACCAAAAGCGCATGGAGATTACCAACAACCGGCTTCAATCGGATTCGCTGGATGAGCAAATGAACATTCAGCGAAAAAACGCGCATAACCAAAAAACAACGGCGTTGCAAACCGTGTACAACACGGCGGAACAAATAAAATTATCGCAAAAAATATACGACCAGACCATCCTCCAACAAAAAGAAGGAACGGCCACCCTCACCGATGTGCTCATGGCCGATAATTCGCTGCGTACATCGCAACAGAATTACCTGGTGGCTGTCGTTGATTTCTTAAAAGCCGATTTGGAACTCAAAAAATTAACCGGAAATATAACAACAAAATAAAGATAAAATGAAAAGGAAAAAAACGATCGCCATTGTGGCTGGCGTAATTATTCTCGCATTGATTGTAACGAAATTAGCCATCAACAAAAAAAACACCGAAGAAAGGGTTTGGATTTACGACAAAACAGCTCCGGTGAGCATAAAAACAGATACCATCAAGCTTCAATCGGCTGAAGATATACGAACCTTCACCGGAACTTTCGAGCCCAACCGAGAAACCAAAATTAGTGCCGAGGTGCAAGGGAAAATTAATGCCGTTTCGGTGGACGTAGGAAGCTACGTGAAAACCGGGCAAACGCTCATTCAGTTAGACAACTCGTTGCTACGCCTTCAAGTAGAAAATGCGAATATCCAGATCAAGGGACTCGAATCCGATGTTAAGCGTTATGCCACGCTCGTGGAGGCCGAAGCCGTGCAGGGAATTCAACTGGAGAAAACGCAACTTGCGTTGGAGTCGGCAAAAGTTCAACGTGCCACCTTACAGGAGCAAATCCGTAAATCCACGATCCGCGCCCCGTTTGGCGGAGTGGTTACGGCCAAGTTTTCGGAAATGGGATCGTTTGCCGCTCCCGGAATGCCGCTGCTCCAGATAACCGATATTTCCACCCTGCGGTTTACCGTGAATGTGAGCGAAAACGATTTAAAATATTTCGCGATGGGAAGCGAACACGATGTGAGCACCGATTTATCGCCCGACGAAATTCTCAGAGGAAAAGTAACCATGATTGGCAGTAAAGCCAATATGGGAAACAGTTTCCCTGTTCAATTCACCGTGCGCAATTCGTCGGGACTGAATCTGAGGTCGGGTATGTTCGGCAAAGTACGTATCAACAGCTACGATGAGAACGATAAGATCATCATTCCGTCGTCCGCGATATTGGGTTCCGACCTCGAACCGCAGGTTTATATCGTGAAAGACGGGAAAGCCTATTTACAACGCATTATCATATCGCAAAGGTATGAGAACAAGGCGGTTGTGTCGCAAGGTATTTTTGTGGGAGATGTATTGGTTACCAGCGGGTTTATCAATCTTTTTGAAGGAGCAAATATTCAAATCAATTAATTACGATTATGAGCATTACAAAAACAGCAATACAACGCCCGACGTTAATTATTGTACTTTTCAGCGTACTGGCGTTATTGGGAATTATCGGGTTTTCGAATCTGAGTTACGAACTGCTCCCCGATTTCAACCAGCCGGTAGTGGTAATCCGCACCGGATATCCAGGCGCCGATCCGGCGGAAGTGGAAAATTCGGTTTCAAAGAAAATTGAAGACGCCCTTTCCAACCTCGAAGGAGTTGATTATATCGAAACAAAATCCATGTCAAATGTATCGGTAATCATCGTCAATCTGAAATATGGAACCGATTTGAACAAAGCCATGCAGGATGCCCAACAGTATATCAACAACATCAAACGCGATTTGCCCGGGGATATACAGGATCCGGTTATGAGCAAAGTTTCACCCAACGATTTGCCCATAATGTCCATCAGTGCGACAAGCAACCTCCCGGAAACCGAGTTTTACCAAAAACTGACCGATAATTACCTTCCGCAAATACAGCAGTTAAAAGGCGTTGCCGAGATTACCGTTATCGGCGGGCAGGCGCGCGAAATTCAGGTGAAAGTAGATCAGGCGAAACTCGATTTATACAAGGTGTCGCTGATGCAGGTAACCGAAGCCATAAACCGGTCGGGTATGGATTTGCCTGCCGGCAAGGTAACTACCGACAAAGTGAATAACTCCGTGCGTGTCGCGGGCAAGTTTCGCACGACAGAGGATATCGAAAACGTGCAGGTAGCCATGCCCATGCCCGGAAGTCCCGTGTACGTAAAAGATGTTGCCACCGTTGCCGATGGCATACGTGAAATTAGCTCCGTTAGCCGGTTCAACAGAAAGCAAGGCATCGGGTTGATGATTAAAAAACAAGGCGATGCCAACGCCGTGGATGTGTCGAGGCTGATCAGGGATAAATTATCCTCCATCGAAAAACAGGAACAGGCAAACAACGTGCAGTTTGTCATCGCCGACGACAGCACCGATAATACGATTGCGGCGGTGGACTCCGTATTGGTTGATTTAACGCTTGCCGTGATACTCGTTTCGCTGGTTATGTTGCTGTTCCTGAAAAGTTACCGCAACGCCCTCATCGTGTTGGTGGCCGTGCCCGCTTCGTTGATAACGGCATTCGGCGTTATGTGGCTGTTAAATTACACGCTCAACCTGATGACGTTGCTGGCCATGTCGCTCGTTATCGGGATTCTGGTTGATGCTGCCATTGTGGTGATAGAAAACATCCAGCGCCACCTCGAGATGGGGAAGGGACGACGCGAAGCCGCATTGGAAGGGTTGCAGGAAATCGGGTTTTCGGTAATCTCCATCACCCTGGTGGATGTGGTGGTTTTCTTGCCGATACTTTTTTTGCAGGTTTTCGTTGCGGATATGCTGAAACAATTTTCCGTAGTTGTTATCGCATCTACGCTCACAAGTCTTTTGGTGAGTTTCACGCTCACGCCGTGGCTGATCTCCCGAATGGGTAAGAAAGAAGAAATGAAACCAACCAATCCATTTAACCGGTTCCTGTTGTGGTTCGAAAAACAACTTGATCATTTCATTCAATGGTACGAAGGTGCGTTGAACTGGGTTTTCGGTCACAAGCTTATTTTCAGCGGGATCGTGGTTGTTTTGTTGATTTCGGTAGTGGTGATGATGAAATTACAGATCATCGGAAACGAAATGATGGCTACAGGCGATCAGGGAAAGTTCAAATTAAATCTGGAATACGATAAATTTACCACGGTTCGGCAAAACAACTTTCAATCGCAGCAAATCGAAGATTTTATTTTAAGCCAGCCCGAAGTAGCCACCTTGTTCAGCAACGTAGCCGGCCCAACCACGGGTATGGGCAGCCTTGGCGTGGGTGAGGCCAATAAAACCGAGCTTACCATTCAGTTGAAACCCGAAAAAGAGCGGAAAAGAAGCACGGAGGATT
>JAQVEB010000216.1 GCA_028698105.1 Petrimonas sp.
CGGCGCGATGCGCCTCTTCGGGTTTATTTCCCGCTCCGAGGCTACCTGTTGTGTGTTCCTCCATCTGAACTTTCACGGGAACATGCGATTTCATTAAAGCCTGATTATCGGTATTACAAAGAGCGAAAGAAACATCGTGAATACCTTCTTCAAACATGTGGTTCACGGCGTTTCCGCCGCCGCCGCCCACACCAATCACCTTGATGATGGCTTCCGTGCGGCTTTGTAGTTGAAAATCTAATATTTTATCATCCATAGATTTGGAATTTTTACTGGTTCAATTAATTATCTTCGTCTTCTTCCGAAAACATTCCTCCGAACATGTTCTCCATCTTCGTGAAGAATCCTCCACCGTCCTGGGTGTTCTTCTCTTTTTTAACCTTAGCCGGCTCTTTTGGCTTGGAGGACGACCTTGCCCACAAACGTCCGCCCGAAGGTTTTTTTGTTGCGGTTTGTGCCTCTTTCTCTTCAGAATCGTCGCCCATTTCTATAGCAATTGCTTCGCAATCTTCCGTGGCGAATGTCAGCAAACCCAACAACTGCGTGTAAGCGGGATTATTGGCGAGTTCGGACGAGTTGTTAACATACGATTTTTTTGCCGATGCGCGGCGCACGGGCATCTTCAGTTTTTCGGTAAGGTATATATCGAGATTTTTGAGTTGCGATGCGCCTCCGGTGATAATTATACCGGCGCCCAACTGCCCCTCGTAACCCGACAATTTTATTTGTTCCTTAAGATTGGCCGTTATTTCGTCCAGACGCATCCGGATAACTTTGTTGAGTTCAACCAGATCAATATCGGGTTTGGATGAAAACGGCGAGAAAAGCGAATTTTCGTTGCTATCGTATGCTTTTCCGAATTTTATCTTGTATTGCTCGGCGTCGTTTTCGGTGAAATTTAGTTCGCAGATATCTTTCGTGATGTTTCTTCCGCCAAAAGGAATGGTTACCATCTTGCGCAGGATGCCTCCTTTGTAAATGGAAAGCGTGGTTGTGCCGGCGCCAAAATCAATAAAAGCGCAGCCGAGTTCTTTTTCGTCTTCGATTAAGGCGATAGCTGCCGATGCCAATGCGCCCACGGTGTATCCTGCAATCTCCATCTGCGCTTTTTCCCTGATGCTTCTTTCGATGTTCGTCATCAGGTTGGGGCGCCCCACGATCATTTCGTAATCGGCTTCGATAACCGTGCAGGAAACCCCTACCGGGTTTTTCTCGGCTTTATCGTCCAGAAAATATTCCACATCGGCTATGGCATATCGTTTCAATAATTCGTGATTGTGTTTCTCTGCAACGTTGCGCAGTTGACCGATCACATCTTCCGTAACAATGTCCGACGAGGAAAGTTGTTTTCGCTCCCGATGTTCGATGGAATGCAGCGATTGTCCGGCAACGGATACATACACCCTTCCTATTTTTCTTCCTACGCTGTTTTCCAGCATGCTTATCAGCTTCTTTACCTTGCCTCCGGTTTCTTCTACGTTATACACCAATCCGCGGCGAATGCAGTTGCTGGACGGCGTGGTTTCGCTGGCTAAAACCGAGATCACTTTATTTTCATTCATTCTTCCGAGAACGGCCTTTATTTGGGAGGTTCCCAGATCAATGGCGGCTATAAATCCTGATTGTATCATATAACTATTGTGGTCAATAACATCGGCATGTTTACGTATCAAACATCCCAATGCGTATTTTTGTTTTGCCTAAAATTACATCATTTTGCGGTTATATCCAAATTGTTATTTTTTTGTGCACACCACCTGATTATCGTATGCCAAATTAATTTCGGAATACCGGTTCCATCCTACCACGTTCAGCCCTTTTTTTACAAATAACGAAAATTTGGCCAGTTTGGCCGGATAATTATCCAACGTTCCCAACACAATGCGAAAATCTCCCGCGCGCGGCACCAGTTCCACTTTGTTGTCTTTCTTCACGACGATCTGCTCGATCCACGCATCCCAATCGGGATGTTCGTCGAGAAACTCGGCAAAATCGAACAGGTCGTTTTTCGCAAATTCTTCGCCGATAGCGCCCGTAGCGATGGGTACATACACACTGAAATTGATGGATGTGGGCATTTTCTCGCGATTGTTGTCAATGTAGTAACTTCCTTCGGTATCGGAAATAACACGCAACACCGGTTTACGCTGCGAAATATTGGCAATGATGGAGCCATCCTGCGTAGCATATACCTCAGCCGATTTCACCAGTTTATTGGAAAGGATCGCATCCCGTATATCCAGTGTATTGATTTCTTTGACCGTTTTACCCGCCGGATCAAGCCCTTTGTTTTTCACCAATTGCTTAATTTCCTGAGGATGAACGAATTTTGTTTGGGCGCTGTCTTGCACAATTACTTCAAACCTGTTGCATATTTCGTTTTTTTGCGTATTCTGAAAATAAAATGCGGCAAAAATCAAATATCCGACGATAAGTACGGAAACAAGTATGAATAAAAATTTCTTCATCAGCGGTTTATTTATGCAAAGTAACGTTTAAAAAATGAGTTACTCATTTGTATCAATTGCCATGCCTTTCAAGGCGTGGGTTATTTATTGGTATCCAACTCGGCTTTAGCCTAAATTCACATGCCTAATCTTTGGCTAAAGCCCGCTAATTGAGCCATTTCTCGTCCACGCCTTGAAAGGCATGGCAATTGAAAACATTCACGAGTTATTTTGTCAATTATGCAAAGTTACATATTTCAATCTAATGACGTTGTTTCTCTGTTGATTTCTCTTTCAATATTTTTTCGATGTCGGGCAAAAGCCGGTCAATATCGCCGGCGCCAAGCGTTACCAGCACTTCCACGTCTTTGTGCTCAAGCAAATCCAACAACTCCGATTTTTTGCACAACGTTTTGTTGTCGTTCGTAATTTTATCGAAAATAATTTCTGATGTAACACCGGGAATGGGCTCCTCACGCGCTGGATAAATATCGAGCAGGATCACTTCGTCCAACTCCGATAAACTGCGGGCGAAATCGCCGGCAAAATCACGCGTCCGCGTGTAAAGATGCGGCTGGAAAACACCCGTCACCTTTTTGTGCGGATACAATGCCTGAATGGAACGTATGGAAGCCTCAAGCTCCGCCGGATGGTGCGCATAATCGTCAATAAAGACCGTGTTATCGGTTTTCAGACGGATATCGAACCGGCGGCGCGCGCCGCCAAAAGAGGCCATGGCCGCTCTAACCTCGTCCGGCGCAACTCCCGCGAGCGTAGCAGCCGCTATGGCGGCTACCGCATTCTCGATGTTTATTTTCACGGGCACGCCCAATTGGATGTCCTTTATTTCAAGATCGGGAGCAACAAAATCGAAAACGATCTCGCCGTTTCCGATGCGTATATTTTCGGCGTGATAATCGCCTTCCGTTTCCGCGTAGGTAAAAATCGTTACCGATTCGCCGCTCCGCGGCGTTACGGGCGCGCCCTTTTTGATGATCAGGAAGCCGTTGGGCACAATGAGCGAAGTGAAATGCTCGAAACTTTCCCGATACGCCTCCGGCGTACCGTAAATATCGAGGTGGTCGGGATCGGCCGAGGTGATGATGGCAATCCACGGGTGGAGCCAGTGAAACGAACGGTCGTACTCGTCGGCTTCGGCAACGGTAATATCGCTTTTTGCGGATAAAATGAGGTTGCTGTCGTAATTCTTCAGAATGCCGCCCAAAAAGGCGTTGCAATCCACCCGCGACTGGTGCAGCAGGTGCGCCACCATACTCGAAACAGTGGTTTTGCCATGCGTCCCGGCCACGCAGACGGAACGGCTTGCTTTGGTGATCTCGCCGAGCACTTGCGAACGCTTCATCAACGTGAAACCGTTTTCGCGAAAATAACTCAATTCGCCATGCGAAGCGGGAACAGCCGGTGTGTAAACAACGAGCGTACGGTTTTTATCCAAAAACTCCGCAGGTACACCGGATATGTCATCGGCGTAATGCACAAAAGCGCCTTCTTTCTCCAACGCTTCCGTTAACGGAGTTTGCGTACGGTCATAACCGCCCACCCGCTTGCCTTGCGAAAGGAAATAGCGGGCAAGGTTGCTCATGCCGATGCCGCCGATACCGATGAAATATGCTCCCCTCAATCCCCCCGGAGGGGGAAGCGGAGGCGTGGAATTTTTCTCTGTATTGCACATATTCAATGTTCTGTTTCTTGATTATCTCTGTCTCCCGCAAGCTGTGCGACCTACCCGTTCCTCCCCTTGGGGGAGGCCAGGAGAGGCTCAATTTCATCCACGATCCGTTCGGCAGAATTTCGTTGAGCGAGCGTAGCGATGTTTTTGCTTAGTTCCTTTAATTTGTCGTTATCGTTTATGATCCTAAGCGCCTTATCGAAAAGCAACGTCCTTGCATTGGCATCCGAAACCATTACGGCAGCATTTTTATCCACCAACGCTTGCGCATTGTGGGTTTGATGGTCTTCGGCCACATTGGGCGAAGGAACCAATATCACGGGTTTTTCCAGCAAACAAAACTCCGAGATGGAACCGGCTCCGGCGCGCGAGATCACCAGATCGGCCACGGAATAGGCGTAATCCATGCGAGACACGAAATCGAACAAATGGACGTTCGGCGGTATCTGTCCCTCGGTTTGCAGCTTCATCATATCGTTGTAATAAACCTTGCCGCATTGCCAGATAACCTGAACATTGTCCAGCGTTTTCAATTTCGGGAATGCGGCGATAATGCTATCGTTAAGCGTGCGTGCGCCTAAACTTCCACCCACCATCAAGATGGTTTTTTTTGTCGGGTCGAGATGGAAGAAAGCGTATCCTTGTTGCCGGTTTTCATCCGAAACCACCAAGTCCTGCCGGCATGGATTGCCTGTGAGCACGATTTTTTCTTTCGGAAAAAACTTTTCCATCCCTTCATAAGCCACACAAATCTTTGCGGCCTTCTCGGCCAGCAGCTTGTTGGTTACACCGGCATACGAATTCTGCTCCTGCAACACCGTGGGTATGCCTTTGCTCGCCGCAGCCCGAAGCGTTGGGCCGCTGGCATAACCGCCCACACCGATGGCAACATCGGGTTTGAAATCCGATACGATCTTGCGCGCCTGCCGAATGCTTTTGAGCAGTTTCACGGCCACAGAAACGTTTTTCAACAGGTTTTTCCGGTCGAAACCGGCCACCGGCAATCCAATAATTTTGTATCCTGCCGCCGGCACGCGCTCCATTTCCATGCGCCCCAGCGCGCCCACGAAAAGGATTTCGGCCTGCGGCCACCGTTCTTTAACGGCATTGGCAATGCTGATGGCGGGGAAAATATGTCCGCCGGTGCCACCGCCGCTTATGATGAAACGAGGTGCGTTGAGTTTTGAGTTCGGAGTTTTGAGTTCGGAGTTATGGTGTGGAGACATATTGTTTGACGTTTGAGGTTTGGGGTTATGGATAACCAACTGCTATTCACTTTTCTCTTCTTTCTTTTCTTTCTCTGCTTTTATGCGTTCTTTCTCAGCGGCAAGTCGTTCTCGCTCGGCCGCGGTTCTTTCTTTTTCGGCATTAATTTGTTCTTGAATGAGCCGTCGTTCACGATTTCTTTCCAGTTGCAATTGATAGTCCGCATCATCTTCC
>JAQVEB010000217.1 GCA_028698105.1 Petrimonas sp.
TGTCGCAGAACTACGAATTAATGTCGTATCTCCGTTACTTCGATGTGTTTGAAGCGCCCGTTTTGGTGGGTATCTCCCGAAAGTCAATGATTTACAGGTTGTTCGGCTCAAGCGCCGGCGAAAGCCTCAACGGGACCACGGTTCTGAATACCTACTCGCTCCTCAACGGAGCAGATATCTTGCGCGTTCACGACGTGAAAGCCGCAGTGGATTGTGTGAAAATTGTTTCGGAACTTCGCAAATTTGAAAAATAATTGAAAAAACATTCATTATGTTCGCTCATTTCGGCATAAAAGATTTTATAGACGTTTTACTGGTAGCGCTGTTGCTGTTTTACCTTTTCCGCCTGGTGAAAATTTCGGGTATGCGGCCCTTGTTTATCGGAATTCTGGTTTTCCTCGTGATATGGGTATTGGTGTCGCAGGTTTTCAACATGCAATTGCTCGGTTCCATTCTCAACCAGTTTGTGAGTGTCGGTCTTTTTCTATTGGTGATCTTGTTTCAGGACGAGATCAGGCGTTTCTTAATGTCGCTGGGCTCGAAAAAAGGATGGCGGTTTATCGCCAAATTGTTTATTCCGGCTAACCGGGAGAAAAAAGACACCACGCATTTAACCGCACTTGTGCTGGCTTGCATGAACATGTCAAAGACATATACGGGTGCACTGATCGTGATCCAGGGCGATATTCAGTTGGGGCTTTACGAACAGACCGGCGAGATTGTGAATGCCGATATTTCATCGCGACTGGTGGAAAATATTTTCTTTAAAAACAGTCCGTTGCACGATGGCGCCATGATCATTGTCGGAAAAAAAATAAAAGCTGCCGCTTGTATTTTGCCCGTATCGCAAAACCCGAATATTCCGAAACATTTAGGTCTTCGTCACCGGGCAGGACTGGGCATCTCGCAGGAAACCGATGCCAAGGTTATTGTGGTTTCGGAAGAAAGAGGGAAGATCACGTTTATTTGGCAGGGGCGCATGCGTATGAACGTAACGCCCGAAGAGCTGCAGGAATTGCTGATTGAAGAGTGAAGGCGGTACGAGGTTTGTGGGATGTGTTCTTCTGCCCTTTTCCTCAGCTCCCTGCTCATCGCTATTTGTGCCCATCACACAACGTTAAAGAAAAATGGTTTTACAACAACTTTCGATCATAAATTATAAGAACCTGGCTCAGGTTGAGCTTGAGTTATCCCCGAAAATAAACTGTTTTATTGGCAACAACGGCATGGGAAAGACTAACCTGTTGGATGCTGTTTATTACCTTTCTTTCTGCAAAAGTTACACCAATCCCATTGATTCTCAAATAATAAAACACGATGCCGATGTGTGCATGATCCAGGGAAAATATGAATTTTCCGGAAACACGCCCGAAGAAGTTTATTGCGCCATCAGGCGCAGACAAAAAAAACAGTTTAAACGCAACAAGAAAGAATACGACAGGCTATCGGATCACATCGGATTTATTCCGCTGGTCATGATCTCTCCCGCCGATAACGAACTCATCACCGGAGGAAGCGACGAGCGCCGCAAGTTCATGGATGTGGGCATTTCGCAATTCGATAAGGAATACATGCACGCGCTCATGCGTTACAACAAAGCCTTGCAACAACGAAATGCCCTGCTGAAAAACGATGCGGAAGATATAGACGCTACCCTGCTCGACGTTTGGGAAGAACAAATGGCCGACGACGGCGCCTTTATTTACCAAAAACGCGAAGCGTTTATCGAGCAGTTTATCCCGATCTTCGACCGGTTTTATAAACAGATCAGCCGTTCAAACGAAACGGTTTCGCTCGATTATATTTCGCAGTTGAAGGAAGAGGATTTTGCCGATAAACTCCGCCAGAGCCGCCGGCGCGACACCCTTATCGGCCACACAACCGTAGGAATTCATCGCGACGAACTGGAAATGCTGCTCGACGGGTTCCCGATCAAGAAGGTGGGTTCGCAAGGCCAAAACAAAACCTACGTTGTGTCGCTGAAACTGGCGCAATTCCATTTCTTGTTGGAAACAGGAAATACCACGCCTATCCTGCTGCTCGATGATATTTTCGACCGCCTTGACGCCCTGCGCGTGGAGGAGATTGTGAAACTGGTTTCGGGCGACGAATTCGGGCAGATATTTATCTCGGATACCAATCGCGAACCGTTGGATAAGGTACTGGCGCGATTAAATAACGATTATCATGTTTACTCCGTAAAAGACGGGGAAATAAACAGAATAGATATTCAATAGATATTCGGTTGTAATTCGGTAGTAATTCAGTTGTAATTCTTTGTATTACAGGATGATTCAACATTACAACAAATTACGCGAATAAAGTTGTGTCGGTAAAAGTTTGCACGAAGCAACAAATTACTATTGAATTACTATTGAATAACGATTGAAAACCAATTGAATAACGCGCAAAGCGCAAATAACGTGAAACGATAACGTGTTAAAAAGAAATGCTCAACATATAAAAGATGTTCTCTCGCAATTTTTCGAAGAGAATCCGGCACTCAAAACCTCCGTAGCCGAGCACCGCGCCATAACTGCGTGGCGCGATTTGCTGGGCGAAGGCGTAACCAAATATACCAAAAATATTTATTTCAGACGCAACGTTTTGTATGTACAACTTACCTCGGCCGTGTTGCGCGCCGAGTTGCAGATGAACAAAAACAACCTCATTGAAAGACTCAATGAGGCTGCCGGTATGCACATTGTGAACGATATCGTGCTGAGATAGCCTTAAAAAAACGTAGAGAACCCCAAATAAAATCCGCTGGGATACGGCGAGCGGGGATTCTTCGCCAGATCGTAGTTCAGCGTAATGTGCGAGCGCCCCAGGCGTAAACCGCCTCCTACAACGAACGAAGGCACAAAGCCTTTTTCCGTGGTTACTTCTCCGGAAGTCCTGTTCGTAAGGTTCGACCAGATATAATTCATCTCGGGTTGAGCGAACAGCGCTATGAACCGCACGGGGTAAAAATACCCAAACACATTGGTTCCAAACAAATTATTTTTTATTTCGTAGTCGTACGTCCGCACTTTGGTATAGTAATACTTTAATCCGGCGCCGGCCATAAAATAATCGTTGAATTGATAACCCACCTGCGGCCCAAGGCCAAATACCGTGTAGTTGCGGCTCAGCGATAGCCCGATGTTGGCGCCGAAACGAAGTTTGCTCTTATCGAATCCTCCCGAAAAAAGCTGCGGTTGTTCTTCCTGGGTTATCCTGGGTTTCACTTCGTTGGTATATCGTGGCGAGTTGTCCTGGTTGCTGTGGATGTTCCGGCTGTCGTTTTTATCCACTTTAATGGTATCTAATCGAAAAGAATTTTGCGCCGACAAAAACAAGGGCATCAGGCTCAACATAAAAAGGAATACGTATTTTCTCATATTCATAATTTTTTTGATGGAACAAATATAGTTGAATTATAACAATCGGATCAAAAACAAGTTTTAGGGTTGATGTAAAATGGGTTGTTTTTCCACATTTTATGATAAGATGATTAAAACCCGAAATGGTTTATCGGCATAAAAAAAGAGTTGAAAATTTTATTCTCAACTCCCTGTTCAACTTAATTTTTCAAAAAATCAATTATTCGGTTGCGTAGCGGGCGCTTCGGCCGGCTGGCTGGGTACGGTTTGTGAAGGTACGGGTACCGTGGGCGTTACATCGGGTGCAGTAGCAGGGTTAAGCGGTTGTGTTTGTTGTACATCCACTTCTGATTGCGGTGCGTTTGCATGCGATGCCGTGAATTTTGCCGTTAAAATGCTGAGCACAAGTATGGTTGCTGCAAGTATCCACGTTGTTTTCTCAAGAAAGTCGGTTGTTTTGCGAACACCCATGATTTGGTTGGATGATGAGAATCCCGAAGCTAATCCGCCGCCTTTAGATTTTTGTACTAAAACAATGAGGATCATCAGGATTGCAGCCAGTAAAATAATGATAGTGATAAAAATATACATAATTATGATTGTTTTTTATTCTTCTCGTTGAGAATCAAAAGTTCCAAAAAACGAATTTGGTCGGCAAAGTAAACACTTTTTTTTGGAAAATTCAAACTTAATCGTTTAATAATTGTAAGCGCCTGTTCATATTTTTTCTGTTTTATGTAGATACGCGCCAGTGTTTCGGTCAAAAAATCGTCACTATCGCGCTCTTTATCAGCATGATTGTCCGAATTCGGATATTGGGTGTCGAAGTTTTTATCGAAAGCGGAAAACATGGGTGTTGTGGCTGCGTTTTCGATAAACCGGTCAATAATATCGTGGTGTTGCAACTGATTCTCTGCGTGTTTATTTTCGAAAGCATTGTCTTCTTCGGATTCCAGATAAGCCAGATAATCATACGACACAATATTTTCTCCGGCATCGGGAAGAGTGGTATGTGTTTTCTCTTCGCGGGCAATGTTGCTTAAAAAAGAATCGAGCAACGTTTCCGTTCGGTCGTAAGCTTGGGAGGCCTCACGTTTTTCCGAAAGAAAATCAGCATATTGCCCCTCCTTTATCCAGTAAAATAACCGTTTTCTATCCACACAGAAAATAGCCGTTTTCGTTAATTCGTCGTGAAACGAAGGGTGATCGTCGGCCTGCAATTTTTTGAGCCGGAGCAACCGTGCCGTTTGGAAGTACGGATATTTATCCAATGATCCGTTCAATTTTCCAAGCGAATCACCGTCAATCCTTTCGGGATTTTCCATCAAACTATACAGTGCTGTTTTCTCCATTTGCTTTTTCGGTGGGCAATTTTACCAGTTAGACATGGTGGAGTTGAAAATCTGATCCACAATATCGCCGATCAATTCTTTGATCAACTGATCCTGGACATCGGTCAACATTCTGTCACTCGGGAAATTACGATATGCAGAGAACGTTTCTTCCTTGTTTTGTTCTTCCACTTTGTTGTTTCGGAACCGCATTTTCACGGTCATGGTCAGGCGGGTTTCCGATGCGAGCGCATCTTCCTGAACGGCCATAGGCGTTAGTTCGTAACCCACGATTTCGCCCTCAATTTCCAGATCGGCGTTCTGATTCACGAAACGGAGTTTGGTGTTTCGCGTGAATATATCTTTCAGCTCTTCGTTAAACCGCTGTTCCAGCGGCGGATAAACCAACGGAGCCTGATTAGGGAAGTTTGCCAGATACAGCGTTTTGGTAACATTGTAATCAATGGATGCTCCGTTAAACTTGTAGGAAATGGAGCAAGCGGAAAGTAAAGTAAAGATCAGAATATAAAATAAACTACGTTTCATAAGTTTTCCAGGTTGTATTCTTTTATTTTCCGGTATAGCGTGCGCTCCGATATCTTCAGGTCGTTAGCGGCAAGCTTGCGTTTTCCGTTGTGGCGCTCCAGCGCTTTAATGATCATATCTTTTTCTACGTCTTCGAGCGAAAGGGCTTGTTCTTCATACTCGGTAGCCTCTTGAATTTCCTCTTCGGGTTTGTCGCTTTCCGGTTTGTTGATGTGAATGTTGGGCAACGTATCGGCATATTTTAAAGGAAGCGCTACAACTGTTTTGTCTTGCGGACCGACTGGAAGATCTGGATGATG
>JAQVEB010000218.1 GCA_028698105.1 Petrimonas sp.
TTTCACCGGCGAAAAAGGAAAAGGCGGCATGGCTACGCCCGATCCGAACGCGCCCCGCAACACGGCGAATGCTACGCACGCATCACGCGATCTCGGACAGGGATGGAAAGTGAATCCCTTCGTCATAATTAAACCGGGAGAAACGTTCACCATGGCCGAGATCGAAGGCCCTGGAGCTATTCAGCATATCTGGATGACTCCCACCGGCAACTGGAGGTTTTCCATCATCCGGATTTATTGGGACGATGAAACCGAACCTTCCGTTGAAACCCCTATCGGCAACTTCTTCGGAATGGGATGGAACGAATATGCACCGCTAAATTCTCAACCCATAACGGTCAATCCGGGGAGCGCATTCAACAGTTACTGGGTAATGCCTTTTCGGAAGAAATGCCGGATAACTATGACCAACATCAACGATGCCGATGAAATGAGGCTTTATTATCAGGTAGATTATACGCTGACCGATGTGCCCGATGACGCTGGCTATTTTCATGCACAATTCCGCCGGACAAAAGTCAATGAAACATCGGATTACACCATCATCGATAACGTAAAAGGCGAAGGACACTACGTAGGCACTTACCTCGCCTGGCAGGTGAACAACAATGGCTGGTGGGGCGAAGGCGAAATAAAGTTCTTTATGGATGGCGATACCAAATTCCCTACGATCATTGGAACGGGTACCGAAGATTATTTTTGCGGCTCGTATAATTTTGACCGTAACGGTAAATACGTTACTTTTACTACTCCTTATGCTGGACTGGTACAGGTTTTGCCTCCTGATATGACCTATAAATCGGGGCAAAGGTTCGGTTTATACCGCTGGCACATTATGGATCCGGTAAGATTCAAGAAAAACCTGCGCATAACCATTCAGGACCTGGGATGGAGGCACGGTGGACGTTATTTACCGCAAAAATCTGATATCTCGTCCGTTTGTTTTTGGTATCAGTCTGAACCACATGCTAAATTTCCTGCTTTACCCGGATGGGAAGAATTAGAAGTGAATTAATTATGTCAGCCATTGGTTTAAAACAACAACAAATAACGATAGCATCAAAGGACTTTCAGTTCTTAAGAAACAAATTCTAAGAAAGTAAATTATATGATTGATAATAAGATAATAAGGTTATATGATGCCTATATTTAATGCTACTAACGTTGGGTTGAAAAAATAAGGTTATAAAATCGAGAGAAAACCTTATCTTTTTACAAAACCTTCGTAGAAATAGGTGCAAATTGACATCAACCTTATTACCTTATTTATGTTTCATCTAATTGTTGAACGAAAATCGTTTTGGTATGCTTGTTCTAAAATTTTTAAAAATGATAAGAATTTCAATTAAAATTTCAGCAGTAATATTTTTACTAACAATTAGTTATCAGTCGTATGGCCAAAATCGCACCTACAAGTGGAGCGACGAGGTTGAATTATTAAAAAGAGTGGATCAAATGCCTAAATACAGGCACAATCAGCTCATAGAGCAAGAATCCAGTTACGACCGTACCGGCGGAAACGACGACGGCTTTTCCGGAAAATATTCTTTCCTGCGGAAAGAAACGGACGGGCTGGTTATAGCCGATTTCAAAGGTCCCGGCGTCATTAACCGGATATGGACGCCCACACCTACCGACGATATGCTTTCGTTTTATTTCGACGGCGAAAAAAAGCCCCGCCTCAAGATCAGGTTTTCCGATCTGTTTTCCGGGAAAGTCTATCCGTTCGTGAAGCCCGTTTGCGGGAACGAAGTTGGGGGATACTACTGCTACATTCCCATTCCGTTCAATAAATCGCTGAAAATTGTGTTTGAAGGGGAAAAGATCATGTTTCATCAAATTCAATCCCGAAAATTGCCGGGAATGAGTGTGGAATCGTGGACAGGAAATTTTTCCGATTCCGACAGAAAATTATTATCGGAAGTTAGCAATTTATGGGCAGATATTTCGCCGACAGTTGATAACTATTCAACCGGAATTTCTTCCAATTATCAAACCGAAGAAAAAACGTTTACCATCCAACCGGGTGAAGAAGTAACTTTCTTCGATAAAAAATCGGCAGGTCGCATTATCGGGTTCGATATCAACGGAGGAACTTCCTTTGAAGGAATTTATAAAGATATCCTTCTTTCAGCGAAATGGGACAACGAACAAGTGGAAGCCATCTACGCCCCGATAGCTGATTTCTTCGGATACGCCTATGGGAAACCCGCTATGCGAAGCATTGTGATGGGGCGTTACGCAACCACCAATTATTGCTATTTACCCATGCCGTTTGATCAATCGGCAACCATGAAACTTATTTACAAGAAACGGGATAATGTACCTCAAAGCGCTGTATCAGTAAATGTGAAAGTGTATTACAATGATGCCAGACGCGATACGAAAGAGGAAGGAAAACTCTATACGGTTTGGCGTCGCGAGAAAACCGATTTGGGCAAATTCTACACGTTCACGGAAACAAAAGGCAAAGGGCATTATGTAGGAACAATACATCAGGCACAAGGCTTGCGTCCCGGAATGACGCTGTTTTTTGAGGGCGATGACTCCACGTATGTCGATGGAAAGATGCGGATGCACGGAACCGGATCGGAAGATTATTACAACGGCGGTTGGTATGCCCTACTCGATCGCTGGGACAGGGGAATCAGCATGCCCATTCACGGCTCGTTGGATTATTCGCTGCCCATGGCGCGTACGGGTGGCTACCGGTTTTTCGTTTCCGATAAATTGTCTTTCGAAAAAGAAATCTATCACGGAATGGAGCACGGCGAGGTGCGCAACAATTTTCCGGTAGATTACACATCGGTAGCATTTTATTACGCCGCACAACCGCTTAAGGAAAAAATGGAGCCGACGGCGGAATTGAGAGAAGTGTATTTGCCAGCTACGCATGTATATTTTCCTCAGTTGATGCAGGTTACGCCGGATAGAGGAATTCAGGTTATTTTAGACCGCGGACTTATGATGACTGCTTACGGGCAAGGCGCTGCTCGCGTGATGCTTACGGATGTTCCGGAAGGAAACTACAAGGTGTTGCTTAACTATCACGAAAGACCCAACGGGGCAGATTTTCAGGTTTGGCAACGGCAAAAACAACTTTCGGATTGGAAGTCCGGCAAAGCAAATCAGGATAATTACAGGGAAAGAGTTCATATTGGCGATATACAATTAACGCCGCAAACAAATTCCATCACATTTCACGTTCGCAAGAACGGGGATGCCGATTTGTTTGAGTTGAATCTGATTACGCTCGAAAGAATAGATTAACAGCTTTCGGATTCATCGCCTGAAGCGCATTATCAAAGGATTTAAGCTTTTATGCAAAAACGATTTTTCATTATTTTATTCACTTTGTTTACCGTGTTTTACCTGGGTGCGTTTTCTCAGGAAAAACAGTTTTTGCCTAAAATTGACAAAGCCATTGATTACATTCAATACGATGTTCTTGGTAACACCGTAGGAAAAAGTACCGTAAAAATAATCAATAAAAATACGGTGTACGTGAAAATTGCTTTTTCGCTCCCCGAAGCGGTTCGGCAAGACGATTGGCAGGTAACCGTCAAGCCGCGCTTTCAGCCGTTGTTCCATTGGGCGCCCCATCTTGCACCTACGGATAAACATATTATTGACCAGCATGTTTTTCGCTCTCCGGCGCTCATTGCGGCCAATGAAAAAGAATCGGTAACGCTGATCCCTGATCTGGACATCATGCAAAAAGGGACTCCGGTACGCTGGTATCTCGATTTAGATGCGGAAAAGAACACGCTAACACTCGGAATGAGCAACAGCAGCGTAGCCGAACATACCTTATTCCACCGCGAACCTGGAGCGGAATATCCGAAAGGAGAAATCGAAATAGGATTTTATTTGATGCACCACACAGACGAAGCGTCTTTGAAAAATCCGTTCAGAAAACCGCTCGATTTTTTGTGGAGCCGATGGGGACATGAGCTATACGCGGCAGGAAATCCGGTACAAGGAAATTTGGAGAACTACGTGAAACATACGTATAACTGGGCTTTCGACATGTGGAGCGAAAGTGCTTGGCAGGAATTCGAGTTGAACGGAAAAAAAGTGGGTGCGCCGGTTTTCATCGTAAATGTTACCCAAAGCCCTAATTATCCGGGCAAGGTCAACGAACGCGAATTTCGTTCCGTCTGGAATCAGGCGTGGTTCAGTTCACTTCGCTCCGCGAGCGGATTGTATCGCTATGCACGGCGCACAAACAATGCCGCGTTATTGCACAAAGCCAGTCTCACCAAGGAATTAGCATTGGCTTTTCCGCAGAAAAACGGTTTTTTTCCCGGGCTTATCGCTACCGAAATGCACGAGGTAGAACTTGATGGCCGAAAATATAATCGGAGCAAAGGCTGGGACACATATTATTGGGGAAATTCCAACCGGAATCCCTACACCTGGAATCCCCGCGAATCGCCGTATCATATTCTTGACATGAGCTGGACGGCTTTGTTGATGCTTCGTTGGTATGATGAGCTGGAGAAAGATAAAAGATTGTTGCATTACGCCGAAAACTACGCGAAAGCGTTGCTTGATATACAATATTCCAATGGTTTTTTCCCGGGTTGGCTCGATTTGCAAACAATGAAGCCGATGACTCACCTGAACGATTCGCCAGAAACTTCCATGTCGGTATCTTTTCTGTTGAAATTGTATGAATTAACAAACAAAGAGGAGTATAAAACCGCTGCACTCAAAGCAATGAATGCGGTAACCCAAAACGTAATTCCCAACGGCCGGTGGGAAGATTTCGAAACCTATTGGTCTTGTTCGCGTTATGGGTCGGACAATTTGGTCGGCAAAAAAGTCGTTCGGAATGATATGTACAAACAAAATAACTTCTCGATGTTCTGGACAGCAGAAGCTTTATTAGAGTGCTATCGTGCTACAAACGACAAAAAATATCTCGAATATGGTCAACGGACACTCGATGAACTGCTGATGACACAAGCATCCTGGCAACCGCCGTATATGTACGTGAATGTGCTGGGCGGTTTCGGGGTAATGAACGCCGATGGCGAGTGGAACGATTCGCGACAAAGCCTTTTTGCAGAATTGATCCTTCAGTATGGTAAACTACTCGATGAGCCCGAATATACCGAACGCGGCTACGCGGCGCTCAAAGCATCGTTTGTGATGATGTACTGTCCCGAAAATCCGCAAACCAAAAAGCAATGGGAAAAAGTATATCCCTTCTTCGGGGCTGAAGATTACGGTTTTACGATGGAGAATTACGGACACGGCGGTCGCACAAGCCCCGAAGGTGAAGGCATGGGGGAATTTACCATTTACGACTGGGGAAACGGAGCTGCAGCCGAGGCTTACAACCGCATCCTGGATAAATTCGGAAAAATTGAATAATAAACAAGTCTGAAATCTGATTGTCTAATGTCTAACAGTCTAAAATAAACTATATGAAACTAAAACAAATCAATCTCTTATTGTTTACTGCCGGTTTTTTGGTAGTCTCCTGCACCGGCAATAAAAAATCATCGGAAAA
>JAQVEB010000219.1 GCA_028698105.1 Petrimonas sp.
AAAACGCCATCGTGCTCACGGCACGCAGCGGCCGCGCAGCGCTGAAAAACCGGTTAACGCTGTTGGGCGTTAACCTCGAAAACGGCGAACTGGACGAAGTATATCAAAAATTTCTTGCACTGGCCGATAAGAAAAAAGACATCAAAGACGATGATATTCTGATGCTCGTCGGCAAGGAATCCAAACTTCACCGCATCAAGATTGATTATCTGCAAGTTACCTGCGGCGTGGGTTTGCGGAATGTGGCCAGCATCGGGTTGAACATCGCCGGCGAGCATTTCGAAGCGTCCGCTACCGGAAACGGCCCTGTGGATGCGGCTATCAAAGCAGTAAAAGAAATTATCCGCCGCGAAACGGTGATCCAGGAGTTTCTCATTCAGGCCATCAACCGCGGCAGCGACGATGTGGGCAAGGTGCACATGCAGGTGGAACACAACGGAATGCTGTATTACGGTTTCTCCGCCAATACCGATATTGTTTCGGCATCGGTGGAAGCGTTTATTGATGCGGTGAATAAGTTTGTGGACACCCCCTAAATCCCCTCCGATCTCCCCAAGGGGAGGTAATTGAGGGAAATAATTCAGCAATAATCACAAAATACATAGAAATGCAAAATAACTCAAGTAGTATAAATCAAGGCGACCTCTCCCCCTCTGGGGGAGTTGGAGGGGGCTCTCTCCACGCTCCAAGGGGACAAAAGGGGGCCTTATTCGATAAAATCTGGGACGCGCACGTGGTTACCACCGTAAAAGATGGCCCAACACAATTGTACATTGATCGCCATTTGGTGCACGAAGTGACAAGTCCGCAGGCATTTGCGGGATTGCGCGAGCGCGGACTGAAAGTCTTTCGTCCCGGGCAAACCACGCTCACAGCCGATCACAACATCCCCACGATGGGACAGGATAAACCCATTCGCGACGAAATTTCGCGTTTTCAGGTGGATACGCTGGCCAAAAACGCGAAGGAATTCGGCCTGACGTATTACGGATTGAATAATCCCAAAAACGGTATCGTTCACGTAATCGGCCCCGAAAACGGTTACACGCAGCCGGGTATGACCATCGTGTGCGGCGACAGCCACACATCCACCCACGGGGCATTCGGAGCCATTGCCTTCGGCATCGGGACGAGCGAGGTGGAAATGGTGTTGTCGTCGCAATGCATCCTGCAAACCCGTCCGAAAACCATGCGCATCAATTTCGAAGGGAAATTGAACGAAGGTGTAAGTGCAAAAGATATGGCGTTGTACATGATCTGGCAACTCACCACCGGCGGCGCCACAGGTTATTTTGTGGAATATGCGGGTGAAGCCGTGCGCAATCTCACCATGGAAGAACGCATGACCCTCTGCAACCTGAGCATCGAAATGGGTGCCCGCGGTGGGTTGGTGGCTCCCGATGAAACGACGTTCAATTACGTGAAAGGTCGCGAATTCGCGCCGAAAGGCGAAAAATGGGACGAAGCGCTGACTTACTGGAAAACATTGAAATCGGATGCAGATGCGGTTTTCGATAAGGAGATCACGTTTAACGCATCGGAAATAAAGCCGATGGTCACTTACGGAACCAATCCCGGAATGGGAATGCCCATTGACGGAACCATCCCGGCGTTGAATGACATTGACGATGCAGGAAAGATCTCTTTTGAAAAATCGTTGAAATACATGGGCTTTGAACCCGGACAGAAATTGGAGGGAAAACCGATAGACTACGTATTTCTGGGCAGTTGCACCAACGGACGCATCGAAGATTTCCGCGTATTCACCAACTACGTGAAAGGAAAGAAGAAAGCCGGTAACGTAACTGCCTGGCTCGTGCCGGGAAGCTGGCAGGTGCGCAAGCAAATCGAAGCCGAAGGCCTGGATAAGATTCTGGAAGAAGCCGGTTTTGAGTTGCGTCAGCCCGGATGCTCCGCTTGTCTGGCGATGAACGACGATAAAGTTCCGTCCGGCAAATATGCGGTTTCCACATCGAACCGCAATTTCGAAGGCCGTCAGGGTCCCGGAGCGCGCACCATACTGACAAGTCCGCTGGTTGCCGCCGCTGCGGCGGTAAATGGTCGTATTACCAATCCAATTTAACAGAACGCGAATAACGCAAAAAGCGCAAAATAAATTCGTATATGGAAAATGAAAATTCGATTTCAAAAGAAATAATAAACGTTATATTAGAGGAGTTTTACCGGGTATATAACGATTTAGGTTATGGTTTTTTGGAACGGGTTTATAAAAATGCACTCTATTTTGCGTTAATTGACAGAGGATTGGAATGTGAAACAGAAAAAAGAATAAATGTTTATCACGATGGTCGGGTAGTTGGAGATTATTTTGCCGATATCATTGTTGAAAACAGCATAATATTGGAATTAAAAACATGCGAAGAGTTAAATCCGGCGCACGAAGCTCAATTGATTAATTATTTAAAAGCAACAAAAATAGAAGTTGGTTATCTTTTGAATTTCGGCAGAAAGCCTAAATTCAGCAGAAAAGTATATTCAAATATAAGAGAATAAATATTTTACGTTCATTTGCGCTATTGGCGTAATTTGCGTTCAAACGAAAGAATATGGAAAAATTTCAGACAATTACATCAACATACGTTCCGCTTCCCATCGAGAATGTGGACACCGATCAGATTATTCCTGCCCGGTTTCTGAAAGCCACTACCCGCGAAGGTTTCGGCGATAATCTTTTCGCCGACTGGCGATACAATAAGGACGGCAGCCCGAAAACAGATTTTGTGCTGAACAATCCCACTTATCGTGGCGATATTCTGGTGGCCGGAAAAAATTTCGGCAGCGGAAGCAGCCGCGAGCACGCGACATGGGCAATTGCAGGATATGGTTTTAAGGTGGTGGTATCGAGTTTCTTTGCCGATATTTTTCGGAACAACGCGCTCAACAACGGCATATTGCCCGTTATCGTGAGCGATGCGTTTTTGACGGAACTTTTCGGAAGCGTTGCCAAAAATCCGAAAGCAACACTGACAGTTAATCTGGAAGAACAATCCATACGGAACAATGAAAACGGAAAAACCGAATCGTTCGAAATAAATCCTTACAAAAAGGAATGTTTGCTCAAAGGGCTCGACGACATTGATTTTCTTTTGTCGAATAAAGACAAGATAGAAGCATACGAAAAAAATCGTCCTTTCGTGTATTAATTTAAAATGAAGTTTTAGGTCATCACAAGATATGGAAAAGCGGAAAATCGAAATTATGGACACAACGTTGCGCGACGGAGAACAGACTTCGGGCGTATCGTTTGCTGCCCAGGAAAAGGTCAGCGTTGTCAGCTTGTTGCTCGAAGACTTGCATGTGGACAGGGTTGAAGTAGCCTCGGCGCGCGTTTCCGAAGGCGAGTTCCGATCCGTTCAAAAAATCGCCCAATGGGCACGGGAACGTGGTTTCATTGATCGGATCGAAGTGCTTGGGTTTGTGGACGGAGGGGCATCCATTAACTGGATATTAGATACGGGATGTCGCGTAATGAATTTGCTTTGCAAGGGTTCCCTGAAGCATTGCCGCGAACAATTGCGCAAAACGCCCGAAGAACATTTAACGGATGTAAAGTCGGTGATAGCTGCTGCCCGCGAGAAAAATATAGATGTGAACATCTACCTGGAGGATTGGTCGAACGGCATGCGCGATTCCGAAGCATACGTCTATTATCTGATGGACGGGCTGAAAGATGCGGCTGTTCATCGTTTCATGCTGCCCGATACGCTTGGGATATTGAATCCCGATGAAACAGCCGATTTTTGTCAGCGCATGATTCACCGTTACCCGGAGTTACATTTCGATTTTCATGCGCACAACGATTACGATCTGGCGGTTGCCAACGTTTTCGAGGCGGTTAAAGCCGGTGTAAAAGGTGTCCATGTAACGGTAAACGGGCTGGGCGAGCGTGCCGGAAACGCGCCGCTGACGAGTGTGTTGGCCGTAATTGAAGATCAGTTGAAGCTGAAAACCAACATAAAAGAGAAAAATCTTTACCATGTCAGTAAAATCGTGGAAAGTTATTCCGGCATCCGCATCCCTGCCAATAAACCGATAATCGGAGATAATGTGTTTACGCAGGTTGCAGGGATACATGCCGATGGCGACAAGAAAAACAATTTGTACTTCAATGATTTAAGGCCTGAGCGTTTTGGCCGTTCGCGGGAATACGCACTAGGAAAAAACTCGGGGAAAGCCAATATTTTGAAAAATCTGGAAGCGCTCGGCATCGAACTCGATGAAGAGGCCACGAAAAAAGTAACGGCAAAGATCATCGAACTTGGCGACAAAAAAGAACTCGTAAGTCCCGACGAATTGCCCTATATCGTGTCCGATATTCTGAAAAACGGAGTCGAAAATCAGGATATCCAAATGCTTAATTATTCGCTTACACTCACTGACGGGCTTCGTCCCACGGCAATGGTAAAAGTCTCCATTAAAGGGCAGGAGTATCAGCAATCGGCGGCAGGAGACGGGCAGTATCATGCTTTTTCGAAAGCGATGTACAAAATCTATCGGTTGTTGAACAAACCCGTTCCCGAATTGATTGACTACGTGGTGGTAATCCCTCCCGGAGGGCAAACCAACGCCTATGTACAAACCATCATCACGTGGCGTTTCGATGGAAAAGTGTTTAAAACCCGTGGGCTGGATGTTGACCAAACGGTTGCCGCTATTAAAGCGACGATGAAAATGCTCAACATGATAGAAAGCGGAACAATTCCGGTGATCAATTATATGCAGTTACCGTAGAACCCATTACCATCTGACCGATTATCGGTCTGATGGATAGAGATATGAAGTCAGAAATTAAAAATTAGTATAGATGAATAGCGTTCCTGAAGAAAATAATTCACAATCCGCTACTTTTCCCCCTTCCGGGGGGATTGAAGGGGGGCTTATAGCAGTTTTATCCGGCGACGGTATCGGTCCCGAAATTATGGAGCAGGCGTTGAAAGTAACGCGTGCCGTATGCGAAAAATTCGGTCACGACGTAACGTTTAAAGAAGCCATTGTCGGCGCCGCCGCCATTGATTCTGTTGGCGACCCATATCCGGCCGAAACGCACGAACTGTGCATGCAGGCCGATGCAGTACTTTTCGGTGCTATCGGGCACCCGAAATTCGATAACGATCCCAACGCCAAGGTTCGTCCCGAACAGGGATTGCTGCGGATGCGCAAGCAACTGGGATTGTATGGAAACATCCGCCCGGTAATGACGTTCCCGTCGTTGATCCACAAATCGCCGCTCCGCGCCGATCTGGTGGATGGAGCCGATTTCGTCTGCATCCGCGAACTTACCGGCGGCCTGTATTTCGGCCGCCCGCAAGGACGCAGCGAAGACGGCAACACAGCTTACGATACCTGCGTGTACACGCGCGAAGAAGTAGAGCGCATTTTACGCCTGGCGTATAAATTTGCCGGACAACGCCGTAAAAAACTCACCGTGGTGGACAAAGCAAACGTGATCGCTACCTCGCGCCTGTGGCGGCAAATA
>JAQVEB010000220.1 GCA_028698105.1 Petrimonas sp.
GCTTTCGGCAGACCGTATCTCGACCAACATGTATTCAAAAGAAGACGACAGCATTGATATTCTCTACAAGAACGAAACCATCAAAGATATTTCCAAAGCGTCGGATATGATGAATATTGAATTGCTTTCTAAAAGCGTGGAAAAATTCTATTTCGCATATTTCAGAACGTGAAACACCCTTATTCAGATTTCGCCGTAGGAACAAAAAACCACACCGTTATCCCTCCCATTACGCCGAGTATCAGGATAATATAACGTAAAATGCCTTCGGGCATAACAACAAACGCCGAAAGCAGCACCATGCCGCTCATAAAGGCAATGATTCCCATTTTGCCTTTGCGGGTAACGCCTTTGCGGCGTTGGTAGTTTCGGATACGCGGCCCCAGCAGTTTATTGTTTAACAGCCAGTTATATAATTTGAGCGAACTTTTCGCAAACAATGCCGCCGAAAGCAACGCCAGCGGCGTAACGGGCAAACCGGGAACAAAAAAACCAACCAGCGCCAATGCGAGAGACAAGCTGCCTCCCACGGCATACAACATGCGCGTTAATTTATTTTTTTTGAGTTGTAATTCGTATTCTTTATTATCAATGGCAATTTCTTGCGCACGGCCGTTTTCATCTTTATTGAAAGGAGAATTCGTCATTTTTTTTAACGTAAAAATAGGTTACCTTTGCTGTGATTTAGGTTGGTAAAGATACGTAAAATTTTAGAAATGGAAAAACAAGATAAAATACGGCTGCTTTTTGTGTGTTTGGGAAATATTTGTCGCTCTCCGGCCGCCGAAGGCATCATGAAAGATTTGGTACAGCGCGAAGGACTGGAAAATAAGTTTTTTATTGATTCCGCCGGTACCGGCGGCTGGCATACCGGCGAATTGCCCGATGCGCGTATGCGCCGCCACGGCGAAAAACGCGGTTACGATTTTTGCAGCAGGGCACGCAAGTTTCGCGCTGCGGATTTTGATGATTTTGATTACATCATCGTGATGGACGAAGAAAATTTTCAGGATGTAAATGCTTACGCTACGTCGGAGGAAGATGTCCGTAAAATTCGCCGCATGACGGATTTTTCGCAAAAATACACACACGATTATGTCCCTGATCCCTATTACAGCGGCGCCGACGGTTTCGAACTGGTGCTGGATTTACTGGAAGATGCTACCGAAGGTTTTCTGGGAGAACTAAAGACGGTGCATTCGCTATAACATAAAAACTGATGAACTTTTGGTTCATCAGTTTTTTATAATATAATAATAAACAGACTAATAAGTCATTTTAGGCTCTAATTTTTCTGCCTGGGTGATCATATCGGCAACCTGTTCGGGCGATGGCATCCGGCTAACCAACCGCTTGGAATCGTTGGTTTCGTCGAGTGCAAAATAAAGATTCTCCGCATTGCGGTTGCGAAGCTCTTTAACGGTATCAACACCGGCGGCTTCCAAAAGTTCGGCAAACTCGGGGCCAATGCCGTTTACACGGAAAAGATCGGCATGGTTAGTCCATTTCAGGATATATTTTTCTTCGATACCGGTTTCTTTTGCCAATGCTGCCCTACCCGATCTTCCGGCACACTTTTCCAACAATTTTTCGGCCGAGGTTATGCCCGCTTCACGTAGCTTTTCGCCGAAAGCCTGGCTTATTCCTTCAATTTCTTCAATTTTGTACGTCATAAGAATTAATTTTGATTTACGATTTATCTTTCAAAGTAAAGTTTAAAAAATAACTTACTCATTTCATCAATTACCACGGGTTTTAACCCGTGGACTAAAGGGTAAATTAAAATTGGCTTTAGCCAAAATTTATAGATGTAAACTTGGGCTAAAGCCCAAAATATCAGTACTTCAATTGCCCACGGGTTAAAACCCGTGGCAATTGAAATAAGAAACAGGTAAATTAAAGAACTTAGGTATCTTATTTTTTAAACTTTTCAAAGAAAAGAATTTCTTATTGATAAACGTGTTAAACGATGAAAAGGTTTTATGGCGAACAAAAATTACTTTTCTTTTTGAGGTTCAGGCCTGAGATCGGCCGGAAAAGCGATTCTGTTTTTTACCGTGCCGTCCAACAACCGCAACCACGTATCAAATTCGCGTTTGCCCTCCTTCAACACCACTACGCGGGCGCCGTTCATCTGCGGCACGTAGGTTGTTCGCCAGCCGGTGAACTGGCCGTAGGCCAACGCGATAGCGTGATAATTCACGATGTAATCGTTCACATGATCGTGCCCCACAAACGTTCCCATCACATCACCCATTTCCTTCATCGCCAGAAACATACCGGAATTCAATTCCGGCGGACATTCGTCCTCTTCACGTACACCCGAACGTTTGTTTTTGTCGTCGTTGAAAGCAATGCGGTATTCCGGCAACGGAATATGGAAATACGCCAGCGCCGGAACGGGTTTAAGCCCGTTTTTCAGGGTGTAGCTCTGGCTTTGTTTCTTGTACCATTCAATGATGTCGGTCGTAATCCAGCCATACCCTTCGAGACTGTCAATCGTGGAATATGCTCCCGAATCGAAACAATAGATCAACGCTTCGGGTTTCATATCTTTTTTACTGCCGTAAACCGGCAAAACATTGTTCATTACGCCGCTTGTCTGGCCGCTTGTGAGATAATTCAGGTTGTACGGATAAGCTGTAATGAGTTTTTCGAGTTCGCGGCGTGTGGTACCCTGTTCGTCGTCGTGATTGCCAAGGGTAACCGCGAAAGGTATTTTGCGGTCAATAACGAATTTTGTTACGGTGTCCCATCCTTCTTTCACCGGTTTACCGGTAACGATATCGCCCGTGAAAACAACCATATCGGGCTTTTCGGCATCCAGTACACGTTTAATGTTCAGAAGCGTGGTATCGGCTTTTTTGTTGCCGTAGGCATAATGTACATCGGTGAACTGAACGATTTTGAACGTTCCGTTATTTCTAAACTGAAGTTTTTGGGCTTGCAGGAATAAGGTGCCGATAAAAAGAGCACAGAAAAGAATAACGTATTTTTTCATTGGAATGTAATTAAAAAAATAAAGAGACTGTCTCAAAATCAAGACTATACGTTTATTTTGTCATGCTGAGACCTCACCCAAAAATTGGGCATAAAGGGGAAATGACATGAATAATAATTTAATATGATTATCCGCATAATGTCCTACATCAATTGCCACGTCCCTTTAGGGCGTGGTTTTTGAGATACAGAGCAGATAGGCTTTAGCCGAAATTTATACTATTATTGGGCTAAAGCCCGGAATTCTTAGACATCATTATCCCACGACTTAAAAGTCGTGGCAATGGATAAAGCCGTTAGAACACTTTGCGGATAATCATTTAATTTAATTAAACAGATGCCTCCTTTCGTCGGCCCCGATAATCGGGATTTCCGCTTTGCTCCAACATGACGCTGACTTGAAGCTCAACGATCTGCGGTTGTCATTTCGAACGAAGTGAGAAATCCATAATAACTCAAAATCAGATATTTATAAAAATATGTCATTGGTAACGAAGTGAAGCATCTATTTGTAAAAGTATTTAGATTCTTCACTTCGCAAAGCTACGTTCAGAATGACAGATTGATAGTAGATTTTACTTTTAAGACGGTCTCCTGACGCTCATACAACGTATAGCGAGCTTATGGATTCGTTGTTGCAAACCCGCTCAATGGAGTCGGCAAACATATCGGCAACGGAAAGTATTTTCACTTTTTCCGATTTCTTGGAATACGGAATACTGTCGGTGAAAATAATTTCGGTTAATTTGGAGTTATCCACGCGTTGCGAAGCGGGATCGGACATCACGGCATGGCTTGCAATGGCGCGCACGGAATTTGCGCCGTTCTCCATCATCAAATCTGCTGCTTTGGTGATCGTTCCGGCCGTGTCCACGATGTCGTCAATCAATAATACATCCATCCCGTTCACATCGCCGATGATTTGCATTTCGGATATCTCGTTGGCTTTTTTGCGCAATTTATAGCAAATGACCATCGGACAACCTAAAAATTTCGCGTAAGCGCTGGCACGTTTGGTTCCGCCTACGTCGGGCGTGGCAATGACCAAATTATCCAGTTTCAGACTTTTAATGTATTCAACAAAAACGCCCGAAGCGTATAAGTGATCTACCGGGACATCGAAAAAACCTTGTATCTGATCGGCATGCAAGTCCATTGTTATCAGGCGATTAATTCCTGCCACACTCAGCAGGTCGGCAATTAATTTGGCGCCGATACTCACCCTCGGTTTATCTTTCCTGTCCTGACGCGCCCAACCAAAATACGGCAAAACGGCTACAATGGATTTCGCCGATGCGCGCTTTGCCGCGTCAATCATTAGCAATAATTCCATTAAATTATCGGAATTCGGGAAAGTGGATTGAATAAGGAAAACTTGCTTTCCTCTGATGGATTCTTCGTAGGAAACGGAGAATTCGCCGTCGGCAAAATGTTCGATGATCATGTTTCCGAGCGGACAACCTAAACTGTTACATACTTTTTCGGCAAAATAGCGCGATTTTGATCCGGAGAAAATTTTAAAGGGTCTTTCCTGCATGACTGTTACTTATGGCTTAAAGTTAGATATTGTGATTGTTTCTTGTGCAACTTTTCATTTTCCGTTACAAATGTACAAAAACTAATTTCAACAAAAAACCTTTATAAAAAAGAAATTTTATAAATTTCCCCCGTATTGGCTCCGATCTTTATTTTTACCGGCGTATTCTTTGAAAAAACAATTTCGGTGCGTTTGCCCGACAGCAATGGCTTCGCGCTGCAAGTGGTTGCTTTTTTAACTTTGAAAAAAGTGTAAGCGTGTTCAGGAATATTGATGGTTATTTCATGCTCGTCGTTCGCAAAATTTGTAACGATAAGCAGAAAATCCTCGTAATTACTTCTGATAAAGGCATATTGCTTCATCGAGTTGAAATTGGGATTCTCATAATTGGCAGACATTAAATCATAGAAAAGGCCTTCGGATATCGCTTTTTCCTTGTTGCACAAGTTGATGAGTTTTGAATAAAATTTTTGCAATTTATCTTCTTTTTCAGTAAGAAGTTCGCTGTTCCATTTGCCGTTGTTGTTCCATCGCCTCACCGTGTCAACCGACCAATAATCGAAAATGGTGGTGCGCCCGTCTTTTCCGCTGTATCCTTCGGCGTCCATGCCTCTTTCGCCAAGTTCCTGCCCGAAGTATACCATCACGGGATTCACGTTTATGGTGGCTGTTAAGATCATGGCGGCTTTGCCTTTTTCGCCGTCTTTCAGAAAATAATCCGACGCGAGACGTTGTTCGTCGTGATTTTCAACGAAGTTGATCATTTTGGATTGTATATCGCCCACATGGTTCAGGGTAAACGTAATATCGGACGAAGGACGATACCCGCAGGCCACATCACGCAAAACGTCGTACAGGCCTACTTTATCGTACAGAAAATCGAATGTGTTTTCCGACAAGAAATTGCGATATTCCGATGGATTGTAGTTTTCGGCAAAGAAAACTATTTCAGGAAATC
>JAQVEB010000221.1 GCA_028698105.1 Petrimonas sp.
CAAAAATTTCCCGGAAAATTTTAAGTTAAGCAATGCCGATGTGGTATGGGAAGGCGAGATTGAAGCTTCTGAAACGGGAATCTATCGTTTTTTTATCCATTACGCGGGCTATACGAAAGTGTTTTTGAACAATGAACCCGTGGTAAAAGAGTGCTGGCGCGCAGCATGGAATCCCAACGATTACAAATTTGCCGCAAATCTCAACGCCGGCCGGAAAGTTCCGATCCGTATCGAATGGAAACCCGATGGCGATGTTTCGTACATTTCCCTGAAAGCCCTAAGCCCCGTTGATGAAAATGAACAGGAGAAACTCTCGTTTTGGAGCGAAATGGGCAACGAAATCAACTATTTCTTCATTCACGGTGCTTCCATGGACGATGTGATTAGCGGTTATCGCACCGTGACCGGAAAATCGCAGGTAATGCCGAAATGGGCAATGGGTTTCTGGCAAAGCCGCGAACGATACAAAACACAACACGAGTTGCTGGAAAACCTACAGGAATTCCGCAAACGGCAAATCCCGATTGATAATATCGTTCAGGATTGGTCGTACTGGCCTGTGGAATCGTGGGGAAGCCACGATTTCGATTCCATCCGTTTCCCCGATCCCAAGGGGTTGGTAGATTCCGTTCATGCGATGAATGCGAAAATCATGATCTCCGTTTGGCCGAAATTTTATATCACAACCAAACATTACAAACAGTTCGATGAAAAAGGCTGGATGTACCAGCAAGCGGTAAAAGACAGCATCCGCGACTGGATTTACCCCGGTTATATCGGTTCGTTCTACGACGCTTATGCCGAAGGAGCGCGCAAGCTTTTCTGGCAGCAAATGGAAGAAAAACTTTACCCGTTGGGTTTCGATGCCTGGTGGATGGACGCCTCGGAACCAAATATTCAGGATAATACCGATATGGATTACCGTAAAAAACTATGTGGCCCCACGGCGCTCGGCCCTTCCACGAAATACTTCAACGCGTACGCGTTAATGAATGCCGAAGCCATTTATGACGGGCAGCGGGCGGTTGATCCCGATAAACGCGTGTTTCTGCTGACCCGTTCGGGTTTTGCCGGAATTCAGCGTTATTCCACGGCCGTTTGGAGCGGCGATATCGGCACGCGCTGGGAAGATATGAAAGCGCAAATATCGGCGGGTTTGAATTTTGCCATAGCAGGAATACCTTACTGGACAATGGATATCGGTGGATTTAGCGTTGAACGGCGCTACGAAAACGCGCAGCGTTTGATTGATGCAACCGGCCAGGAAAACGAAGATATGAAAGAATGGCGGGAGCTGAATACCCGTTGGTATCAGTTCGGAGCGTTTGTTCCGCTGTTCCGTGCGCACGGGCAGTTTCCGTATCGCGAGGTGTATAATATTGCGCCGGAAAATCATCCGGCATATCAATCCATTCTGTATTACAATAAATTGCGTTACCGGTTGATGCCTTACCTTTATTCGCTCGCGGGAATGACTTACCTGAACGATTATACCATTATGCGCGCGTTGGTGATGGATTACGGGAGAGATGCCGTCGTAAACGACATCAGTGACCAATATATGTTCGGTAATGCGTTGATGGTGTGTCCCGTTTACGAATATAAGGCGACAAATCGTGAAGTGTATTTCCCGGAAACGTCCGGCTGGTATGACTTTTACACCGGAAAATACATCGAAGGCGGACAACGGTTGCAAGTGGATGCTCCGTATGCAAAAATTCCGCTTTTCGTGCCGGAAGGTTCAATCATTCCAATAGGCCCCGAAATTCAATACACAAGCGAAAAACAGCCCGAAAGCATCACATTGTACGTTTACGGAGGTAAAAACGGTTCGTTTACGTTGTACGAAGACGAAGGCGTGAATTACAATTACGAAAAAGGAAGATACGCCACGATCCCGTTGACTTACCATGATACGACAAAAACCTTGATCATAGGTGAAAGAAAAGGCGATTTCGAGGGTATGCTGAAAGAAAGGATGTTTAACGTTGTGTTCATTAATCAGAATAGCCCGAAAGCATTCGATCCCGACGCATCGGGCACGGAGGTGAAGTACTCGGGGAATAAACAAGAAATAAAACTATAGTGATGAGAATCAATTATTTACTCTATGTTTTTCTATTGACGTTCATCGGTTTAACGGCCTGTAAAACAAATTCTGCAAGAATGGTTAGCAGTTTCAACGAGGGATGGACGTTTCATTTGGGCGATGTTGAAGGAGCATCATCTGCCGGTTTCGACGATAGCGGCTGGCGAAAACTAAATGTGCCCCACGATTGGGCTATTGAGGGTGAGTTTAGCGCTGAGAATCCCGCCGGAGCGGGTGGGGGAGCGCTGCCCGGCGGAATCGGATGGTATCGAAAAACGTTTTCGTTAGATAAGAGTCTGGAAGGAAAAAAGATTTTCATTGATTTCGACGGGGTGTACATGAACTCCGATGTCTGGATTAACGGAAATCACCTGGGTTTTCGCCCTTACGGCTACATTTCGTTTCGCTATGACTTGACACCGTATGTTAACTTCGATTCGGAGAATGTAATCGCTGTGCGCGTGGATAACAGCGAGCAACCGAATTCGCGTTGGTATTCCGGCGCAGGAATTTATCGGAACGTGTGGCTTACTACAACCAATACCGTGTATGTTGATTTGTGGGGAACGTATGTAACTACGCCGAAAGTGTCATCAGAGGAAGCCTCCGTAAATGTAAGAACAACCGTCAAAAATGACGCGCAACAACCTGTTGAAGTTTCGGTAAAAACGTCCGTGAAAGACAAAAACGGAAAAACAGTTGCAACAACCGATTCAAAAGAAAAAATAGATGCTTCGGCGTCGAAAGAACTACAACAATCGCTTACGATCGCGAATCCCGAGTTATGGACTTTGGAAGATCCTTACCGGTACACGATCCTGACCGAAGTTTTCAGCAACGGCAAGAAAACCGATGATTACACTACCGTGTTGGGTGTCAGGGATTTTACCTTTGATGCAGACAACGGATTTTTCCTCAATGGCGATCCTGTAAAAATAAAGGGTGTGTGTTTGCACCACGATTTAGGTTGTTTGGGCTCCGCTGTGAATAAACGCGCCGTTGAACGACAGTTGGAGATTATGAAAGAAATGGGTGTGAACGGTATTCGCACTTCGCACAATCCGCCCGCGCCCGAACTGCTGCAACTGTGTGACAGTATGGGATTTATTGTGATGGATGAAGCGTTCGACATGTGGCGCAAACGAAAAACCACATACGACTACTCGCGCTATTTCAACGAATGGCACGAACGGGATTTAACCGATCACATTCTTCGCGACCGTAACCATCCGTCCATTTTCATGTGGAGCATAGGCAACGAAGTGCTGGAGCAATGGACACACGCCGATGCCGATACGCTGGACATCGAAAAAGCGAATTTACTGCTTAATTTGCAACGTGATGCGTCGTCACTACATGCATCGGACTCCATGAGCGTGAACGCGATGTTAACGATAAAACTGGCTGATATTGTTAAAAAATTAGATCCGACACGGCCTGTCACGACCGGCAATAACGAACCCAATCCACGAAATCACTTGTTTCAATCGGGAGCAATGGACATCATCGGGTTCAATTATCACCTTCCCGATTTCGATAACGTGAAGAAAAATTTCCCGGGCAAACCGTTTATCGCTACCGAAACCACATCAGCGCTTGCAACACGCGGTTATTACCGCATGCCCAGCGACTCCATGTACATTTGGCCGCAGCGCTGGGATATTCCGTTTACCGACCCTTCGTATAAATGTTCCGCTTACGATAACTGTCACGTTCCCTGGGGTTCCACACACGAAGAAACATGGCGAAAAGTAAGCGAGAACGATTTCGTAAGCGGAATGTACGTTTGGACGGGAATAGACTACCTCGGTGAGCCAACGCCGTTTGGATTTCCCGCCCGCAGCTCTTATTTCGGGATCGTAGATCTGGCCGGATTCCCCAAAGACGCCTACTATTTCTACCAATCGGTTTGGACGGATAAGATCATATTGCACGTTTTCCCGCATTGGAACTGGCAAAAAGGACAGTTGATTGATATCTGGACGTATTATAACAATGCCGATGAGGCTGAACTGTTTCTGAACGGCGTATCGCAAGGCGTGAAAAAGAAAGGCAACGAGGAATATCACGTTTTCTGGCGATTGACCTATGAGCAGGGAACGATAAAAGTAATTACCCGGAAAAACGGCAGGGAAGTGCTTTCAAAAGAAATAAAAACGGCCGGCGAACCGGCCCAAATCAGGCTTACGGCGGATAGAAGCGAAATAAAGGCTGATAACAGCGATTTGAGTTTCATAACCGTCGAGGTGCTGGATAAGGACGGAAACCTGTGTCCCAACGCCGAAAATCTGATTAATTTTGAGATTTCGGACAACGGTAAAATAGCAGGTATGGACAACGGAAACCAAACCAGTATGGAGAGTTTTAAAGCTCCGTACCGAAAAGCGTTTTACGGCAAATGCCTCGTAGTGGTACAGAGCGGCAGGGAAAAAGGGAAAATAAACCTGAAAGCCACGTCCGATAAATTAGAAGATGCATCAATAACAATAACAACTAAATAGTTTTGGCTATGAGAATAAGAAGTTTTTTACAAATTGTGTGTGTGGTTTCGTTAACGATGATTATCTCATCACCCTGCAAGGAAAAACCCACTTATCTGAATACCGGATTATCTTTCGGGGAAAGAGCCGATGACCTGCTTTCAAAGCTCACCCTGGAGGAAGAAGTGAGCCTTATGCGCTACGATTCGCCGGCGATTGAACGCTTGGGAATACCCGCTTACAACTGGTGGAACGAATGTTTGCACGGCGTTGCCCGTTCCGGTCTTGCCACCGTTTTTCCGCAAGCCATCGGGATGGCTGCCATGTGGGATACGCAGGAAATGTTTGATATCGCGACGATAATTTCCGACGAGGCTCGCGCTAAGCACCATGATTATGTTTCCCGTGGAAAACGCGGCATTTACCAGGGTTTAACGTTTTGGACGCCCAATATCAATATTTTTCGCGATCCGCGATGGGGAAGAGGCATGGAGACATACGGCGAAGACCCCTTCCTGACGACCGAAATGGCAATCCCGTTCATCAAAGGATTGCAGGGTGACGATCCAAAATACCTGAAACTGGTGGCTACCGTAAAACATTTTGCCGTGCACAGCGGGCCGGAATCCACGCGGCATTCATTCGACGTATATCCTTCGGATTACGACTTGGCGGAAACGTATTTGCCGCACTTCAAACGCACGGTGCAGGAAGCCCACGCTTATTCGGCTATGTGCGCCTACAACCGTTTACGTGGCGAACCTTGCTGCGGCGATAAATACCTTGAAGATTTGTTGCGCAACAAGTGGGGTTTTGAGGGTTACATTGTTTCGGATTGCGGCGCCATTAACGATTTTTTCAGGGAGAACGCTCATCATGTGGTAAATACTGCCGCGGAAGCATCGGCCATG
>JAQVEB010000222.1:0-4855 GCA_028698105.1 Petrimonas sp.
ATTTCGAAGGCAACCGCGAAGCGTGGAAAGCATTGGAAGAAGCCTACAAAGCAGGAAAACTCCGCGCGATCGGCGTCTCGAATTTCGAAAAACAGGACATTGACAACATTCTGGCTTCCTGCACCGTTAAACCAATGGTCAACCAGATTTTGGCACACATCAGCAACACACCGATGCCGCTCATTGAATATTGCAAGGATCAAAACATCCTTGTGGAAGCATATTCGCCCATGGGGCACGGCGAGTTGATGAAAAATCAGGACGTAAAAAAACTCGCGGATAAATATCGTGTTTCCGTGCCGCAATTGGGAATCCGGTATTGCCTTCAACTCGGCCTTTTGCCGTTGCCCAAAACCGCGAATCCGGCTCACATGAAAAATAACGCCGAAGTGGATTTTACGATTTCCGATGAAGATATGCACTACTTGCAGAATCTGAAACAAATTGAAGATTACGGCGAAGCCGGCGTATTTCCGGTATATGGCGGAAGACTGGAATAACAAATTTCTGTTATGTAAATTTTAAAAAATAAAGAATCAAAGTTGCTTAGTCAAAGATAGTAATTTTTACTCAAAAATTTTACCAATATTCGCCCGAATGGGCGATATTTCCATAACCGTAGGCGATTTATTCGCCTGCGGTAAGGCATAGGCAACTAAATTCCGCCCGTAGTGGCGGCACTAAACCCGAAATAAGTACCGCCACTACGGGCGAAAATATCTGTGTTGTTGTTTACCGTAAGCTGCTCCCGATTATCATCGGGACATATCTCGCCTTTCAGGCGAAATGCAATTGAGTGAAAATTTTAATTTGAATACTTATTTTTAAACTTTTCTATACATTATTTTAATAGTAAAAATGATTCCGAATACAGTCATATCTTTACTGGTTGCAATGTTCATCGTAACCGGAGCATGCTCCGCGAATAACGGCAGAACAAATTCCGCTCAGGATTCCGTTACAGTGAACAACCATGCAACCCCGGATCGTAAAACAAAAACACGTATGAACATTCAAATTGGAGATACCGTACTTACCGCAACCCTCGCCGATAATTCTTCGGTGGATGCGTTGCTGGATGTGCTCAAACAGTCGCCCATCACTATACACATGAAAGATTACGGAAACATGGAAAAAGTGGGCCCTTTCGGCAGGAGTTTTCCCCGAAACGATACGCAGATTACAACACAAGCCGGCGATCTTATTCTGTATCAGGGCAATGCATTTGTAATTTACTACGCTCCCAACAGTTGGAATTTTACCCGGCTCGGAAAAATAGACACCATCACCGCCGACGAACTGAAATCAATTCTCGGCGATGGCAATGTAACGGTTACGCTGTCGTTACCAAAAAAATGATGCTTAAAGGAAGTTTAAAAAATAAGTACTCATAGCTTGCTCATGTCTTTAATTGCCACGCCTTTCAAGGCGTGGATAAAAATAGCTGCAGAAATGGGCTTTAGCCCAAGTTTAGCACAATATAAGTTTGGCTAAAGCCTTTTTTATTCACACCTTATCCCACGGGTTGAAACCCGTGGCAATTGAAAACTATGATAAGTTATTTTTTAAATTTTACTAAGTAACTATCAAAAAACTCAAAAATATGCACAATGAAAAATTCAGTACTCATCTTCATCTTCGCTTTCATAAGCTTTTCGCTTAGCGCGCAACAGGATTTGTTTAATGCGCCTTCGCTCACTTCGCCGGTTATTAATGCCGACAACACCGTTACGTTCCGCATAAAGGCGCCTGATGCCAAAACGGTGAGCCTTTCCGGCAGTCTGGATGTGTCCAATGCTTTTGCCGAGATCACGTACGATATGCAAAAAATGAACGACAGCATTTGGAGTTTCACAACACCGGTTTTGTTGCCCGAATTATACCGCTACCGTTTCACCATTGACGGGGTACGAACCCTTGATCCGGGCAACGCTTTTGCGATACGCGATGTGGGAAATCTGTCCAATATCTTCATTATCGGCGGCGGCAAATCCGATCTTTACAAGGTGAACCGCGTGCCTCACGGCACCGTTGCCTACCGGTGGTACAACTCGCCGGGCAACGACGAAATGCGCCGGTTGACGGTTTATACCCCGGCTGGTTACGAAAACGGGAACGGAAAATATCCGGTTTTGTATCTGCTTCACGGCGTTGGCGGCGACGAAGAAGCCTGGTCGGGATCGGGCCGGGCTGTGGAAATTCTCGATAACCTGATTGCACAGGGAAAAGCAAAACCGATGATCGTGGTTATGACGAACGGAAATGTTGCGCAAGAGGCTGCGCCCGGGAAAGGGAGCGTAGGATTTGTGCAACCCACGTTTATGTTGCCGCACACCATGGACGGGAAATTCGAGGAAACGTTTACCGATATCTTAACGTTTATCGAACAAAATTACCGCACCATCCAAACAAAAGAAGGCCGCGCCATAGCAGGCCTGTCTATGGGCGGTTTCCATACGGCAAATATCGCCCTGAATTATCCCAATACATTTGATTACATCGGCCTTTTTTCATCCGCATTGGGCGTAAGGCCGATGAACAACAATCCGGTTTCGCCAATGTATCAGGATACCGACAAGAAACTCAACCAACTGATGAAAAACGGTTATAAACTGTACTGGATGGGAATGGGAGTGGATGATATGCCGATGATCTACAACGGAAATAAAGCGTTCCGGGAGAAAATGGACAGCATCGGAATGAGATACGAATACCACGAAACCGCCGGTGGGCACACCTGGAATAACTGGCGCGATTATTTGACCATTTTTGCACAAAGATTGTTCAAATAAAGCACCCGGTATTATACGCCGACAGCAAAAAGATTACAACAACTAAACGGTTCATCTATAATTTATTCTTCAATTCCGTAAAAATGGTATTTTTCTCCGTAATTTAGGTAATAAGATGAGTGTGGAGAGTACTTTTCTCACTGTCTAAGCGGCTTGGATGGATCGTGCTCGTCTTTATCTTTGGATGACTGCCACCGCGAATCTAAAAGTATCTTCGCTTCACGGAAGCATTCTTGCCATTTTTTTTGTAAATTTGTCCGAAACACTTTTAGTGGGAAAAGGAACGTGAAGAAAACTCTTGTTTTGCTGATGACATGTTTACTGTTTTTGTTTTGTTCGCATGAACAAGACAAAACAACCAGCGAACGCCTGCATCAATGGGATGCTTTGGCCGAAGACCGGCCCCAGGCCGTTTCCGATAGCCTGAAACAACTGAACCCCTCACACCTTTCGCGTGCCAACCGCGCTTATTACGGTTTATTGAAAACCATTACCGATGACAAAACTTACGCCGATTTTACTTCCGATTCTCTTATAAACAGTGTTCGCAGCTATTACAACCGTTACCAAAAAGGGAGCGACAACCATATCCGTTCCCTGGTGTATCAGGGAATTGTGCGATACCGGATGGGCGCTACGGACAGCACGGTACTGATGCCGTTAAAAGAAGCTGAGTTTTTATTTAAAAGCCAAAAACAACAAAAAGCATCTATAGGATATTTGATAAATTATTATATAGGAGAAATACTTGAAATAAATGAGAATTTATCAACGGCTATAGATTATTATAATAACGCATTGGATTTTGCTCAAAAGGAAAAAAATTTGAGACATTGCTATGATGCCTACCTAACCCTTTTTTGGAGTGAGATGATGCAAGATAACAACAAAGCCGGAAAACTATATTTAGACACATTAGATACATTTGTAGATATGTCTGTAGATGCCCAATATTATTTATTAAACGCTAAAAGTGTGTATTACGATTCTGAAAAAGAGTACGAAAAAGCATTGGAGGTTGAAAAACAGCAAGTAAACCTGCTTCGCAAAATGCCGCTTCAAATTGATAAGCACAAGATATATTATTCAATATCTAAACGTTACGGTAATTTAGGTCAATTAGACAGCGCTATGCATTACGCTACATCAGCTATTAAGCATATTACGGATTCAACGCATAGATTGAATTATCTTTTGTATGAAAACGCGGCAGATATTGCGGAAAAGCAGAAAGATTACTCTCTCGCTAATCAATACCGAAAAACAGCGGCGAGTGTTCGTGACAAAAACATTGAACATGAAAAAGATAAAAGTATTTTAGAATTAGAGAAAAGGTATAATTTGTCGGAGTCGGAAAATAAAGTGCTGAAAGCCCAACGCCAAAGCCGCTTTTTTACAACCGCCGCCATTATTGCTGTTCTTTTTATGCTTTTGCTTTACATTTATTTTACCAGACAAAAAATGTTGGCTGCCGCGCGAAACAAACAACTGGAAGCTGAGAAAAATGCAGCGCAAGCACAGGCAAGAGAAACACAAGCTCAGACACTTTTAATTCAGCAACAAGCCGAAACGCAGGAGCAGATACTGGAAATATACGGTTCCTTTTTGCAACAATACGCCATACAGCAACAATCGGCAAAAGAAATGGCAGCAAAAGTACGTGGTAAAAATACTGCTCTTGCCGATTATTACGATGAAAATTTAAAAGAGCTGAATAAACAATTCTCAACACTCACGGGTCGACTATTCACGCCTGTTAAACTGCAAAAACAGTTACGCCTTTCTTTTACACCTGATTTTTTGAATCAAAGTGATTGCCTTATTCTTTTTATGCTTGCCAGCGGAACGGACAATGCTCAAATTGCTTCGTTGCTTAATACCACGCCCGAAACGTTTAAAGTACGCAAAGCCAAATTAAAGAAAAAGATTGCCACACAGGCAAACAGCTTATCTGATGGCGCTTCTTTGCTTAACTTGTTTTTTTGATTGGTTTTTTCTTTTCCGTTTAAAACAATTGACGGGTTAACCTTACCTCTCGTTAAATGCGTATAACTAACACATTA
>JAQVEB010000222.1:4865-5479 GCA_028698105.1 Petrimonas sp.
TATCGCTCTTTCTAAGGTTAACTTTTTTCGATGATATTGATAAATCGTTTTTTTACGACTTACTTCGCATTCCATTTAGATGTAAGTAACAATTAAAATTTTTATCATCATGTTTAGAAAACCACATTAACGTTATTATTCCTTTTTATAACAGGAATAATCGCTTTTTCAACTTCATTAAATAATGACAGCAAGAAAATTGAACTAAAACAATTGGAGAAATCTACACGCTCCGCTACAACGGTAGTAATAACCGCTTTTACCAATGATTACACCGTAACGGTTTCTATTGAGAATTATGAAGGCATGGTAACGTCAGAGGTTGTAGGCACGGGTGGCGCCACACAGCAATCGGCACAAGTAACCGGTTCGGGACAGTTAGTGTTGGATATTTCTTCGTTCAACGCCGGTGTATATACATTACGTATTACCTTAGGCAGTACAGTTTATGAAGGTTTTTTTGAAAAGTAACCTGAACATTTTAAATAAGCAAATTATTTTTAAACCATTTAAAAAGTAATAAAATGAAAAAGTTATCGAAGTTTTTTTACATATTCCTGTTTATAGGAATGTTGTGGGCATGCAAAGATGAGAATCCGGTTAGTGAAATACCC
>JAQVEB010000223.1 GCA_028698105.1 Petrimonas sp.
GAGTCCCTGGTTTATCGAAGATAAAACATTATTTTCTGATTGGCGACGGTATGCGCAACGAAATCAAAACCTCGAAATAAGAATAGGGCGATGGATTGTTCCCGGAAACCCCATCGTTTTTCTGATTAAATTTGACAAGTTTTTTGAAAAAAAGAACGACATCTACGCGCAAATGTGGATAGATTACGGCGTGGATTCCATGGCAGCTTACGGCGATTACAACGATTCGTGTATGTTTGCCTACTCATCGGGAGTGGTCATCGAAAGTTTTTATCGTTTTTACAAACTGGAACCCATGAACGTGATTGCGCACTTCAATGAGTGGCAAATGGGTATGGGTGCGCTTTACATTAAGAAGAACGTTCCGAAAATAGCCACTGTGTTCACTACGCACGCTACCTCCATCGGGCGTTCCATCGCAGGCAACAACCTGCCGCTCTACAATCACTTGAAAGGCTATAACGGCGACCAGATGGCGCGTCAGCTAAACATGGTATCGAAGCACTCGGTCGAAAAAAAGGCGGCTCAAAACGTGGATTGCTTTACCACCGTCAGCGATATCACAGCACAGGAATGCACGCAATTCCTGCAACGACATCCGGATGTAATCACGCCTAACGGCTTCGAAAAAAATTTTATTCCCACAGGCAATGCGCATAAATCGGCACGGAAGAAAGCCCGTCAAATTCTGATGAACGTTGCCGAAAAAGTATTGGGACACTCTGTTCATAAAGATGCACTGCTTATCGCCACCAGCGGCCGTTACGAATACAAAAACAAAGGCATAGACGTATTTATTGACGCGTTGAATATTTTGCGCAAAACACCGCAACTCACGAAAGACATCATCGCATTCATCATGGTTCCGGGCTGGATTAAAGGTCCGCGCCCCGACTTCTTAATGGCGAGGCTGAACGGCAATGGGAAAAAGACCGTTGACCGGAAGTGCCCTTATGTGACCCATGTGCTGCAAGAGCCGGAAAACGACAGGATCGTAAACCAACTCCAACACCTTGGCTTCTGTAACGCGAAGAGAGATTCGGTGAAAATTATCTTCGTACCATCTTATCTCAACGGCAACGATGGCATTTTCAACGTTTCATATTACGATTTGCTTATCGGCATGGATTTAACCGTTTTCCCGTCTTACTACGAACCGTGGGGCTATACGCCGCACGAAAGCGTAGCTTTTTCCGTTCCCACGGTGACCACCTCACTGGCCGGATTCGGGACATGGGCTATAAAAGCGGGCGATAAAAAAGGAATTGACGACGGCGTGGAAGTCATCTACAGAGACGATGACAACCAAATGGATGTAGCAAAAGAAATCGCCAACATCATTTTCGACTTTACCCTGAAAAGCGTTGACCAAATCTCACTCCTTCGCGATTGCGCCTATGCCCTGTCGAACAAAAGCGACTGGGATCATTTCATCCGGTTTTATCAGGAAGCCTACTACAAAGCGTTGCATAACTCTTTCGTAAGATTATCAAAACCCTATAAACTTAGAACCGAATAAATTTGTTATCTTTGTCGGGTAATTCAAAGATATTTCATCGTTGGAATGACGTTTGATTGTTTGGCATTCCTTTTCAGAAAATAAAAAATACAACATAATTATGATCATTAAATCAAGTTATTCAAATACGCCGGTATGGCATGACATTCACGTGCATGCCGTATTACCGGAAGAATTAAAATTTTTAGGAGAAATCGCCCACAATTTATGGTGGGTTTGGAACGATGAAGCAAAAGCGCTTTTCGAACGACTCGATGCCAGAGAATGGGATTTGAGTCAAAAGAACCCGGTAATCCTCCTGCAAAACCTCACAACCGAAAGAATTGAAGAAATACTGAACGATACCGAAACAATGGCCCGGGTTGAACGTGTATATGCTTCATACCGCGAATATATTAACACGCCTTACGATAACAACCGCCCCAGTATCGCTTACTTTAGCATGGAATACGGATTGACTCATGTGCTCAAAATATATTCCGGCGGATTGGGAATTTTGGCCGGCGACTACCTGAAAGAAGCCAGCGACAGCCGTGTTGACATGACTGCCGTGGGATTTTTATACCGTTATGGCTATTTCACCCAAAGCCTTTCGATGGACGGACAACAAATCGCGAATTACGAAGCTCAAAACTTCGGCAACCTCCCCATCAAGCAAGTTACAGATGAGAATAACAAGCCGGTAGTGCTTGAAATTCCCTTTACCGACCACATTGTTTATTCCAACGTGTGGAAAGTATCGGTGGGGCGCATCAATCTGTATTTGATGGATACCGATCTGGAACAAAACAGCGAATTCGACCGCGCCATTACCCATCAGTTGTACGGAGGCGACTGGGAAAACCGCATGAAACAGGAGTTTTTACTGGGTATCGGTGGAATCCTTCTTTTGCAGAAACTGGGGATAAAAAAAGACGTGTACCACATGAACGAAGGACACGCCGCACTCATCAACGCGCAGCGTTTATGTGACTACGTAAATACGGATAAATTGGCTTTCAACCAAGCGTTGGAAGTTGTGAGGGCATCATCGCTATATACTGTTCACACACCGGTTCCTGCGGGTCATGATTACTTCGACGAAGCGCTTATCGGGAAATACATGGGCGGGATTGTGGAAAAAATCGGCATACCCTGGCAACAGTTTATGGATATGGGCCGCGCCAACCCGGGAACACACGAAAAGTTCTCCATGAGCGTTTTCGCACTCAACACGGCACAAGAAGCAAACGGCGTGAGCGAACTGCATGGAAAGGTATCGCAGGAAATGTTTCAACCCGTTTGGAAAGGATATTTTCCTGAGGAGCTGCATGTCGGTTACGTGACGAACGGCGTTCATCTTCCAACCTGGGCAACTTCATCGGTGAAAGCCATGTACGAAAAACATTTCGGGCTTTCTTTCTATAACGACCAGTCGAACCTGGCTATCTGGTACAAAACATACGATATCAGCGACGACGAGTTGTGGGATTTGCGCATGCACCTGAAAAGAAAACTGGTGGATTACATCCGCGAAGAATTTCAGGAAGGGTGGCTGAAAAACCAGGCCGACCCGTCGCGCATTGTATCGGTGCTCGAGCAAATAAACCCGAATGCCTTGTTGATTGGATTTTCACGACGCTTCGCCACATACAAAAGGGCGCATCTGCTGTTTACTGATCTCGACAGATTAGCAAAAATCGTGAACGACCCCAAACATCCCGTGCAATTTATTTTCGCAGGAAAAGCGCATCCGGCCGACGGAGGCGGACAAAGCCTGATAAAAGACATCGTTGAAATTTCGCGACGACCGGAATTTTTAGGAAAGATCATTTTCCTCGAAAATTACGATATGCGCCTGGCCAAACGACTTGTATCGGGTGTGGACATCTGGCTCAACACCCCTACCCGTTTGCAGGAAGCCTCCGGAACATCGGGCGAAAAGGCCGAAATGAACGGCGTGCTCAACCTGTCGGTTCTCGATGGTTGGTGGTACGAAGGCTATAAACCGGAAGCCGGTTGGGCTATTACTTCGGATAAAACGTACGAAAACCAAACGTTCCAGGACGAATTGGACGCCTCAACCATTTATTCGCTGCTCGAAAACGAAATTATTCCGTTATATTATGCCCGCAACAGCAACGGCTATTCAAACGAGTGGATACAGTACATTAAGAAATCCATCGCAGAAATTGCGCCGGTATTCACTACCAAACGCATGATGGATGATTATTTCGACCGTTTCTACAACAAATTAGCGGCAAGGGCTAAAGCACTTTGCGCCGATAATTTCAGCAAGGCCAAAGAAATTGTAGCCTGGAAAGAAAATATGGCTGCCAATTGGGATAAATTTGAAGTATTGAAGGTGAACTTTAATCCCAATCAGGATGTGAGCATCAATGGCGGGAAAAATCTTATCAACGGCCAGGTGGTTATTGATAAAAAGGATATGGTTGGCGATTTGGGAGTGGAATGCGTGATGGTTGATTTTGATTCGGTACGGAATAAGGCTGAATTCATCGAAAAGTATGAATTCGATCTGGTAAAGAAAGAAGGTTCCGTATTGTATTTCGAAACCAAAAAAGCGCTCAACGACCCCGGTACGCACCAATATGCGTTACGCGTGTATCCCAAGAATCCCGACCTGCCGCATCGCATGGATTTTGCGTATGTGCGCTGGATAGGCTAAGGGAAACAACACGGATCGTCTGGAAACAGCTCATATAGGGCAGATATAAATGAAAACCGCCTCCAATGCATTGGAGGCGGTTTTTTTAGATTTAAACGGGCAATGAAGAGTTTTAATGATCCGGAGAACTATTAAAACCGGATCGCTTTCCCGATAGACAACAGGTTTAAGCAAACCCACTGGCTATATTCAGAATGAAAATATATAGAGTCATGAAAATGGTGCCGGTGCACTATTTCATATCTTAAATCAGTTTTGGCGGTTTATCGCCCGTAGGTGCTTTTAACGAGCGTTCCTACATATACGTCCCCGTTATCGAACAGTAGTCTCACGTAATAGGTGCCGGCTCGCAGGTAAGAAATATTTACCACACCAAAACCCATATCATACACATCGAAATACGATTCAACAACGCCACCACGTCCGCTAACGATCTCTACCCAAACGCCACCACGGTAATTTTGAACATTTACCGTCATTATACTTCCGTTGCTTTGCCCTTCGGCAAAAATGGTTGTTGCTGCGCGGGTAGTACCTGAGTCTTTGCTGAAAGCGATTCTGTCTTCTTCATCTTTTACTTTGTTCGGCTTCTCGGCAGCAACTGTCGAGAACAAAAATGCCGCACACATAAAAGAAACTAAAAATAATATACTCTTTTTCATAACGGATAACGCGTTTTTAAATTTTTACAATGCAAAGTAATAAAAATAAAAAACGCTTGTCAAGAGGCAAGCTAAAATTTAACGGTCAAAAACAAACCAATAACCTGATTTTATGTATTTTATCATGATGCATTTTAACGGTGCAAACGCTTAAAAAAAGAAGGTTTTTTCAGAAAAAAGCAGCGGTATCGAAGCCTTTTTCGGTCATTTTTTTCTTCAGTTGCGATTTTCTCGACCGAATGCTTTCCATAGTCGTACCCATAAAAGTTGCAATTTGACGGTTCGTGGCTTTGCAAGCCAACAACATCAAAAAAAGTTTTTCATTTGCATTGAAAAAGTTTTCGTCATCTTCCAAATTCGTATAATAATAGAACGTTTCAGCATTCGGAGTTAAATCTTTTGGTATGTCGCGTAATTCTATACTGGCCTCACGAAGTATATTGTTCATGGAGTTGTAGATTTTTGGATGCGAAGAAACGTAACGTTGTGACAAGTCTTCAAAACGATCCTGCAACAAGGTTAATCGGTCTGAAATATAACCATAGAGTTGCATCAGCCATGCCCTTTTGTTGGCCTCCTCGGTAAGTAATTCGGCCTTAAGAG
>JAQVEB010000224.1 GCA_028698105.1 Petrimonas sp.
TTGAATATTCGGCAGAATAGTCATGCCGCCGAAATCGCTGCTTCCGATTTTGTTGTATTGCTGATCCATTTGCCCTTCGTTGGCATATCCCACGTATTTTGGCAAAGCATTATCGGCAATAAGGGATTTCCCGTCTTTTCCGGCAAATTTGGTAAACCGAAGTATCACATTGGTTGCCAACAGCGATGCGCTCACGGTAGTTGTGTCGTCGGGATTGGTATTTATGTCTTCAAAATTATTACAACCGAAAAGTAAGATTAAAGACAAAACAAACACTCCCGTGCGGTTGATATATTTATGTATCTTTTTCATATTTGCTGTTTTTTGAAATATTACTGATTTATTGTTCATTAAAATACTACTTTCAGGTTAAAACCCATGTAACGGATAGACGGGTCGCTGAAGTTTTCATAACCGCCGTCGGGGTCGGAATACTTGAACTGTTTCGCCCACAAGAATACATTTTGCCCGATGGCCGATATTGAAGCGCTTTTGGCTTTGAATTTACCGACCACTTCTTTAGGTAAATTACAGGTCAATGAAATTTCCCTTAATTTGAAGAAGGTAGTAGAATAAGCATCCAACGGCGAAGGAGATCCACCCCAGGCTGTCCCTTTGTGCAGCGCGTTTGTATAGGTTTGGTAAGTAACCGCTACATCGTTTGGGGCGTATTGTCGGTTATCGCTTGTGATGTTGCCGTACGTGTCGTATGTGGCCTGTCCGGAAACCACTTTAACTCCTTGTCCGATGTAGTTTCGAGAGCCGGGGTTGTTAGCGTCCAAAAATCTTTCAGGTACAACGGAATTGGGATGCGAACCGGCTCTCCACATATACATTTCTGTGGTGGTTTGGGCTATTCCGCCTACACGGCCGTCCAACGAAATACCAAGTGTGAAATCCTTGTAACGAAGCGAAGTATTTAATCCCCACAACCAATCGGGATCGTAGTAGCCGAATAACGATGTGTACGGCGAGTACAATGGCAAACCGTTATTGTGAATGATATTCCCCGACGGGTCTTTTTGATAATTGTTCAAAATGTAATGATCTACTCTTTTTCCTACTGCAACCCAGGGTTTATCGGTTGAATAAACCGAGTCGAGTTGCGTGTAGTAACGGGCATATTTTGACCAGTTGAAAGAAATATCCCATTCAAGGTCATTCGTCTTTACGGGCGTTACATTGGCCGTAATTTCGATACCTTTGCGGGTTATCTCTTCATCGGTGTTGATGTAATTCGATGTGTAACCCGATGCCGGACTTATCGGAGCCCATCTAAGGAAGTCATACATTCTTTTTTGGTAATAAGAAATGTCGAGCGAAGCTCTGTTCTTGAATACATTAATTGCTGTTCCGATTTCGAACGTGGATGCCGATTCAGGACGCACATCGGTTCCTTTAATCGCCGATGGGAAAGAAGCTGAGCTTAAATCGCCCCACGCGTTGGGAGTGATGGAATACACGGAATTGATTGAATATACTCCGGCGGGAGTTTTGGATGAAGTCCACGAACCTCTTAACTTCCAGAGCGACAACCAATCGTATTTAGGCAACAATTCCGAAAGAATTAAACTTCCCGATACCGACGGATACAGATAGGAGCGGGTGGATTCTGAAAGTGTTGAACTCCAGTCGTTACGTAGCGTTGCTTCGGCGTAAAGAAGGCTTTTCCATGAGAATCCTAATCTTCCGTATAAACTGTTTACCTGCTGTTTGAAGATGACAGACCTTACGGAAGCCGGATTTACCGATGCCTTGAGCGAGTAGAAAGCAGGTATTGTCAATCCGCCTTGCGTGCGTGCTTCAATACCGTCGTCTTGTGTGTAGTAAATGGTTCCGCCGATGAAACTTTCTATACGGAAATCACCGAAAGATTTATCGGCAGAGAGCAGCAAGTCGTTATTTAAACTGTATCCTCTTCCAAGGCCCACGTTGTATGAACCTCTTTGCGATTCGCCCCAGATTTCAGTTCCGCCGTTCAAGACGGTAGAATTACCCCCGCCTTGGAAAGAACCTTTGGATATGGTAACTTCCTTCTTGTCGCTATATACGTCGAAACCCGTACGTGCCGTTGCTTTCAACCAATCAGTAAAATTATAGTCGATAGAAACCGAACCGTTGAAAATATCCCTGTTCATGCTGCGCGTTCTTTCGAACCGGTCAAAATACGGGTTGTTGTTCGTAGAAGTATAACTGCTGTTTTGTACTTCGTTGGGAATTAACCAGTAATCTTTGTATTGCCGAATGTCCCAATCAGGAGCCGACCAAATCAGCATTGAGTACATGGGGTCATACCCTGTGTATCCGCCGAATCCGGTGTTGGGAGTCGTTTGTTTGTTGTAGGCCATGGAAGCCGACAATAAAAACTTATCTATCTTCATATCGCCGCCTAACCCGAAAGTCAACTTATTGTAAATGGAATTAGGATATTGGCCTTTGTTGTTCACCCATGTGGCAGTTGTGCGGAAACTTCCGAATTCGCCCTGCTGCACAATGTTTACGTTGTTGTTAAGAACGTAACCGGTTTCTAGGAAATTCTGGAAATTGTCTTTTCCTATAGGCAGATACGGCATTGGTTTCATCGATTTGGAAATCGGATCCCATTGAATGATTTCTCTTCCGTCCAGTGGAACACCCCAAGAACCATCGCCTGAGCGCACATATTCCAACTTACCATCGGCATTTGTCCGGACAACTCTACCGAAACTCGATTGCAATTTGGGAATCGCCAGATATCCGGCAGCAAACATCGTCCCCGAGTTCACGGAAACGGATAATCCTTTTGCGGATAATCCTTTTTTGGTTGTTACCATAATGGCTCCGCTCGAACCCCGATAGCCGTACAAAGCCGATGCGGTAGCGCCTTTCAGTACGCTGAGGCTCTCAATATCGTCAGATGGGATATCGCGCAATGTCATGTTCGCATACGGAACGCCGTCAATTACCAGCAGCGGGTCCTCCCCACGAATCTGGATGCTTGGTGCAGCGGCAAACTCGGTGCTGTTTCGTACGAGAAGCCCGGCAACTTTTCCGGTGAGCGATGTTCCCACATCAATTCCTTTAACCGTTTGCAATCCGTCTCCTGCAACAGCCTGCACGGCATATCCCAACGCTTTCTCTTCGCGTTTAATACCCAGAGCGGTTACCACAACTTCGCTAAGCACTTTGGTGTCTTCCTGCATAACAACATCAAAAGATGTTCTTCCGGTGGTTGACAGCACTACGTCAGTGTAACCCAGATACGATATGCGCAGGGTTGCATTTCTGTTTACCGCAAGTGAAAAATTCCCATTGTAATCGGTTACGGTTCCGTTTCCGGGTACGCCCTCTTCAATGATATTTGCGCCGATTACGGGCTCACCTTTTGCATCGGATACTTGTCCGCGCACGGTCACTTTATCCTGTTGCTGGGCTGTGGCCGGAAGGTTTGCTTTCTCGACCAGGGCAACGATGTTGTTGTTTTTTTCGTACGTAACATCCGTTCCGGTAAGAAGTCTCTGCATTACGTTGTCAATGTTGGAATTGGTTACCTGGATCGTGGTGTTTCTGTTTAAAACGGCCAACGATTCGTTGTAAAAAAAGCGGTAATCACTAACTTTTTCTACCTCGTTCAGTGCCTGACGTAGTGTTTTGTTCCTCACATTTATCGTTATTTGCGAAAACGAAGGCAAACTTATCGCCACCACCAATAGCAAAATGAAAAGCTTTATTGCGCTTTTGAATTTGCTTTTTCTCTGTAATAGATTCTGATTCATAGACAAAAAAATGAGTTAATATTAATATAGACTTAAATTGCATCGGTCAGATTTTGTGAAAATCTGTATATAGAGTACAATTAACGCGAATTTTTTTGCTAATGAAAATGGAGGCGTTAGATTTTTTTAACTATTTTCTTGTAGTATAGAATGATGGTTGTATCCTTTACCGTGTAGTACATAGGCGATGTGAAGGTAAGGATATCCAACGCATTTTTAATGCTGCTGCTGCCCAGCGTACCGGTAAAACGCATCGGACGAAGTTCTTCCGATGCGAACTGAATATCAACGTTGTAAATGCGCGAAAGGGTTTGGGCTATATCGTTGAAGGTTTGGTTGTTGAAGTAAATGCTTCCATTTTTCCATTCGACGAAATTAGGCGCTTCCACTAAATCGGTTGTAAATTTCTGCGTGTATTTATCGAAGGTAGCGCGTTGATTCACATCCAATATTTTGTCTTTTCCTCCGGCAGATACTTTTATCTTTCCTTCGAGCAATATGGCCGATGTTTGCTGATCGGTTTTGTATGAACGCACATTAAAAGCGGTTCCCAGGGCCTGAACATCCATCCATTGGGTTTTCACGATGAAAGGGTGTTTTTTGTCTTTTGCCACTTCAAAATAGGCTTCGCCATCCAAATGAACGGGACGGTTTTCACGGTTAAAGCTATCGTCATAGGTGAGTGTAGAACCCGAATTGATCCAAACTTTTGTCCCGTCGGGCAATACAGCCTCGGCCTTTTCGCCGTTTTGAGCCGTAATGATCGTAGGATGATTTCGGGCTTCATTTTTGTGTGTGAAGTAATAAACCGAAAGCGCGGATAACACGGGCAGTAATAGAATGGCAGTCCATTGTAAAACTCTTTTCCACCCCATGGAAGTAGCGGCAAAAACGGTTCTTTCCGGTTTTACGGAAGTGTGAATTTTTTCGTAGATTCTTTTTTTAGTTGTTTCATCCATGGTAGAATCGGCCTTCGATAGCTCGTCTTCAAAAAAACGTTGAACGCGTTTGTCTGAACGAATAATGAACAGCAATTGTTCTATTTCTTCCTCGGATGCCTGGTTCCGGAGATATTTTTCAAAAAGAGCTGTATAATTTTTGTCTGTCATTTTTCATTTGTCTCTGTGTATGGTACAATTTTTTGCATGTCTTCCGCTAATCCATGTTATTTATTAAATTAAATTAACAAAATGAATACGAGAAGAAAAAGTTTATCGTAGTTTTTCTCGAATTCCGATCGCATGAACTTCATCGCGATGGATAACTGTGTCTCAACCGTACTTATCGAAATGTGCATCCGTTCGGCAATTTCGCGGGTTGACAGTTCTTCTTTACGGCTTAATATGAAAATACGTTTTCGGGATGGAGGTAAACGCTCAATCAGCTCATCCACAAAATCTTCCAGCCACTTTCTGTCTATCTCTTTTTCGGTTATGTTGTCTTGGTAAACCGTTTGTTTAAGTGCAAACTCCTGATACAGAAACTCAACCGTTTGTCGCTGGTATTTATTCATCAGCATGTTTTTTGCGATGGTGGAAAGGTAAGACAGGATGGATTTTTGGGGATTGATCTGTTCCCGCACTTCCCAAAGACGTACAAATGTTGACTGCACGATCTCCTCGGCCATGTAGCGGTCGCCGTGCGAAATGGTCATAATGAAGTTATAAAGCTTTCCGGCGTATCTGTTG
>JAQVEB010000225.1 GCA_028698105.1 Petrimonas sp.
AAGCGGCCAACCGGAGCCCCCGAAGTATTTTCTGGAAATGAAGAAGCTGAATAGCGTTAAAAACCGGAACATCCTGACGGATATCCCCAAACCGCGCCAACTCACCCGGAAAGAATTCGCCAGAGCGCGAAAAGATAAGTTGCCGCTCATAGACGCCCGGCCGTGGGAAAAATACATAAAAGGACATCTGAAAGAGGTGTGGAACATTACCAATGACGACTCTTTTGCGACGGAAATCGGCTGGTTGATGGACTACGAAAGACCTTTTGTGATCATTGCCGGAAAAAAACAATGGAACGACATCACACGAAAACTCATGCGTATCGGGATGGACAATGTGCTTGGATTTGTTACCCCGAAACAACTGAAAACGTGGGAACCCAAAAACCGGATAACGGCACGAATCGTTAACAAAAAGGCGCTGCAAGAGGCATTGCACGACAAAACCGTTCAACTGATAGATGTAAGGAACCGGTCAGAATACGACGAAGGCCACATCGGACATGCCCAAAACATCCATTACGGCATGCTGGATGGCCATCTGTCCGAAATTGACAAGGAGAAACGGCTTATACTCTATTGCCGCACGGGAGGAAGAGCCGCCGTGGCATACTCCTTTTTGCTTTCGCAAGGATTCGATAAGGTGTCTATCTATCCCGGCGGCTGGGAAGAGTGGAACAACGCGCAAGCTGTGGATTGATCAATAGCTGTTATCCTGTTTCGCTATAAATAATGATAACCGTCCGCGCTTGTTCCTATTGTTGCCGAATCAGTCAGAGGTTGTGTAAATATCAAAACGGCGTAGCAATTTGTCATTTCGAACGGCGTTTGTAGCAGAGTGAGAAATCTAACAACGTATAAAAATAGTCCCGATCGGTATCACTTCGTTACCAATGACAGATTTTGATAAATGTCTGACTTTGAGTTATTATGGATTTCTCACTTCGTTCGAAATGACAACCGCAGATAGTTGGGCTTCAGGTCGGTTGTCATGTTGGAGCAAAGCGGAAATCCCGATTATCGGGGCCGACGAAAGGAGGCATCTATTTAATTAAATGGTTCTCCCGCCATCGCCTACGGCACGTCGGGATAACGGCTTTAGCCATGATAAATCAGAACTAAAGTTCTTTTAAAATGTTTCCTTGTTGTCTCCGCCTTAAAGAGGTTGTGTAAAAATGAAAATCTGATGTCTTTTTGTCACTCTGAACGCAGCTTTGCGGAGTGAAGAGTCTATCATTTATGACAAACAGAGATTCCTCCTATCGTCGGAATGACAAATTGATACTGTTGTGATGTTTTTTACACAGCCTCTAAAAAACGGAGTCAATTAATTTTCACACAGCCTCTTTAAGGCATGGCAATTAACGGTTCGGAACATTTACGGATAATCATAAAAAATTCAACAATTATGAAAACAACAAACATGCTTACAGCCCTTTTCGCAGTAGCGATCCTCTTGGGCAGTTGTAACTCCAAAGAGCTTCCCGGCGACTGGAAACTGGTATGGGAAGACGATTTTAACGGAAAAACACTCGACACTGCGCAATGGTCGAAAATCCCGCGCGGGAAAAGCGACTGGAACCGTCACATGAGCGATTACGATGCGCTGTATGCCGTGCGCGACGGAAACCTGGTGCTGCGCGGCATACAAAACAACGGCACGGTGCCCAGCGACACGGCTCCTTACCTCACCGGCGGCGTTTTTACGAAAGACAAAAAAACCTTCGGTTTCGGCAGGCTCGAGATCAAAGCGAAACTCAACGGCGCCAAGGGCGCGTGGCCCGCTTTCTGGATGCTGCCGAAAGACGCCAAATGGCCTGCCGGCGGCGAGATAGATATTATGGAAAGGTTAAGCAACGACGCGTATGTGTACCAAACCGTACACTCGTCCTATACGCACACGTTGGGCATAAAAGATAATCCGGTAGCCAGCATCATCGCCTCCATCCGCCCGTACGATTACAACGTGTTTGCGCTGGAAAAATACCCCGACAGCCTTGTGTTTTTCGTGAATAACACACGCACCAAAACGTATCCACGAATCGAAACTACAGAAGAGGGACAGTTCCCTTTCAGTGAACAGGAATTTTACCTGTTGCTGGATATGCAGTTGGGCGGCAGTTGGGTCGGTGCGGTTGACCCGAACACGTTACCCGTGGAAATGCAAATTGACTGGGTGCGGTTCTACGAAAAGAAAACGCCGTAAATTATCTATACACCGCCCGTGTAAGCTTTTCCTGAGGACGGTATTTACTTTCTGCCGCCCACCGTATGCCCCGTTTTTGTATTTCAAGCGCTTCGGGAACGTCAAAATCTTTCATCACGTGGCCAAGCGAGGAATAAAACACGCGTCCTTTTCCGTAATATTTTTTCCAGGCCACGGGAACGGTGTTTTCGTCAATCCATGCGGCGTGATCGCCGTTAAAAGTGGTTGTGGCAAGCACTTTTACGTTGGGATCAATGTGCATGTAATATTGTTCGGAGTGCATGTCGAAATCCTTCAGGCCTTTGGTCACCTCATCCCGACGATCGGTGATGTGCACACGATAGTCAATAACGCCACCGGGATGTGCCACCCACTGGCCGCCGACCATAAATTGATATTCGGTGTTTTCGCGGAACGAATCTCCGCTGCCGCCATGCCATCCGGCGAAGCCGCAACCGTTCTTCACAGCGGTTAACAGCCCTTTTTCCTGTTCGGGCGTAATTTTTCCCATCGTCCAAACCTGGATAATGAGATCGAGCGATTTCATCAGCGCTTCGTCCGTGTAACTGTCCAGGTTATCGGAAACGGTTACATCCGCTCCTTTCGAGCGTAGCCAGGGGACAAAAATATCAAGGGACTGTTTCGGTTCGTGGCCGTCCCATCCGCCCCAAACGTACAGAATTTTCTTGTTCTTCAACGGAGATGCTAAATTTGTCTTCGTTTTACCGATTATTTCGTTCGGGAATAAAACAGTGGCAGCGCCAACTACGGCTGCGGTTTTCAGGAAATCTCTTCGGGGTATCATAAGCTCGGTTTTTTAGCGTGGAAATGTATGGTTGAATAACCGCTCTTCGGCGAGTTTTTCGTATTTCGTGCTTTTGCGCCCGTAATTGGCGTAAGGATAGATACTTATGCCGCCGCGCGGCGTGAAAATGCCGGTAACTTCAATGTATTTCGGGTCCATCAACCCGATAAGGTCTTTCATAATGATGTTCACGCAGTCTTCGTGGAATGCGCCGTGGTTGCGAAAACTGAAAAGATAGAGCTTGAGGCTTTTGCTCTCTACCATTTTCACATCGGGGATATAGTCAATGCGGATGGTGGCAAAATCCGGTTGCCCCGTTATCGGACAAAGACTCGTGAATTCGGGACAATCGAACGTCACCCGGTAATCGTTTCCCCGATGTTTGTTTTCAAACGCTTCCAATACGTCGGGCGCGTAATCCTGTTTGTACACCGTTTTGCCTCCCAGATGGCTCAATCCGGCTATTTCGTTTTCCATAACGTTTTGTTTTTAGATGTTGGAGAATAAGTAGAAAATAAGTAAACTGCTAAGCACAACAACCAGCAAAGTGAGTGTGAGATTTAACGATTGAGACGACTTATAAGATTCGTTTTCAATTTGTTGATGGACTTTGTAGAACTGAACATATCCTAAAATGGCTGCAAGTGCACCCAATATCACCATAAAAATACCAACAATAACGGATTCACGTGTGTTGTTTTTGACGGTTTGCCCCACCATTTGCGTCATTTCCCGTAAGAAAACGGCAAATTTCACGATTACAAAGCCAAATCCCATCAAGGCGATGCTGGTGCGTATCCATGCCAGAAATGTGCGTTGGTTGGCTAAATGATCGCTCACCTTCGGTTTGCGCTTGTCGGTTTTGTCATTTTCCATCTATGCAATATCTTTCTTCAAAAATACGACGAAAAAAGATAGCATAAAAATTTTTGACGGAATAAATGAAAGTTATCGTATCGAACCAATTTGTTTTGAATAGTGTTTTATAATAAAAATACGGTTATTATGAGATCAATTTGGAACGGAGCCATCGGATTCGGGCTGGTGAACATTCCGGTTAAGATGTACTCGGCAACCGAGAGCAGCACGCTCGACCTCGATATGTTGGATAAAAGCGATTTGTCGAACATAAAGTTTAAGCGCGTGAACGAAAAAACCGGCAAGGAAGTTGATTGGGAAAACATTGTAAAGGGATATAAGCTCGATGACCGGTATATCGTACTGGACGATGAGGATTTTGAAGCGGCAAGCCCCGAAAAGAGCCGTGTGTTTTCCATTCAGCAGTTTGTGGAAGAGGATGAGATCGAAAGCGTCTATTTTGAGACGCCTTATTTTCTGGAGCCGCAGAAAAACGGCGAAAATGCATATATGCTGTTGGTGGAAGCGCTGAAGAAGACGAAAAAAGTAGGCGTGGGAACGTTCGTGATGCGGAATAAAGAGATACTCGGCATTGTAAAACCTTATCACGATTTGCTCATCATCAACAAAATACGTTTTCCCGAAGAACTCCGCGAATACGATGAACTGAAAGTTCCGGAGATAAAAGCAAAACCGGGTGAGCTCAAGATGGCCGTTACCCTCATCGAGCAAAATTCGGAAAAGTTCAATCCCGAACAGTATCAGGATTCGTATAACGCCGATCTGCTGAAGATCATCCAACAAAAAGCCAAAGGCAAAAAACCGAAAACGGTAAAAGCCGAAGAAACAACGGATAAAACCATCGATTTGATGGCAAAACTCAAAGCGAGCCTCGAAAAATCGAAGAAAAAAGTGTCCTGATGTCGTTAGATACGTATAAAAAGAAACGCGATTTCACCCGGACTTCCGAACCCGAAGAAGGTGATTCCGGATCGGGCAACCGGCTTTTGTTCGTTATTCAGCGCCATGCGGCGAGGCGCCTGCACTACGATTTCCGCCTGGAGATGGAGGGCGTGCTCAAGAGTTGGGCGGTACCTAAAGGGCCATCGCTCAACCCGGCCGACAAACGTCTGGCCATGATGGTGGAAGACCATCCGTTCTCATACCGCACATTCGAGGGCACCATCCCCGAAGGAAGCTACGGAGCGGGCGAAGTGGAAATCTGGGACGAAGGTTTTTACGAACCGTTAAACCACGAAAAAGGCAAAACCGACAACGAAACGCTGCTTAAAGAACTAAAGAACGGCTCCATAAAAATAATTCTACACGGCAAAAAACTGAACGGCGAATTCGCGCTCGTGAAAATGCACGGCGCAAAGGACGAGAACGCATGGCTGCTCATCAAGCACAACGACCGCTATGCCGTTCACGATGCTTACGACGCCGAAAAAGAAACCTCTTCCGCATCCAAAGTGACGAAACTTGCGGAGAAAAAGTATCGGGATTTTGAAAAACCCGCGAAGGATACATCCAAAAAACCGTACTCCATTTCTTACCTGTCAGG
>JAQVEB010000226.1 GCA_028698105.1 Petrimonas sp.
GGTGCCGACCGCATTTACGATGTGCTCAACCAACTCAACCTTTTCCCCGAAAACTCTACACACGCCACCGATGTGCTTTTTGTGAATTTCGGCGATAAGGAAGAATCTTATATCTTGCCTCTCCTCGCCCAATTGCGAAGCAAAGGAATTTGTGCCGAAATTTATCCCGAAGCCGCCAAAATGAAGAAACAACTGTCGTATGCCGACAGTAACAATATCCCTTTTGTCGCGTTAATGGGAGAAAACGAAATGAAGGAAGGTAAAATTACGTTGAAGGATATGAAATCGGGAGAACAGAAATTGGTTTCGGGTGAAGAATTGGGTAAAGCGATTTCCAAATAGCTTTAAAATAAAAAAATCAAGCGAGTCGGAACTCGCTTGTTCTAAGGCAAATGATAAAAAATGCTCAGGAAAAACCTGAGCATTTTCTATTATATTTAGTGAATGATCATAAACCAGGATATCCCGGATTCTGTGTCAGTTTATTATTCGCCTCCAATGCCTGAACAGGTATCGGTAACAAGATGCGATAAATTGGCGTTACTTCCGGTTTCAAAAAATGCGGAGCGATGAACGTTCCAAAACGGATCATATCCTGACGCGTATAGCACTCCCACGCCAACTCAAAACGACGTTCTTTATAAATATCATTCAGCGTTACGGCAGTCAATAATTTTGTTTTATCATCAAAAGCACGCGTTCTTACCGCGTTAACCAATGGCAAAGCTTCGGCTGTTCTTCCCAGTCTGGCCAATGCTTCCGCTTTCATCAGATAAACATCTGCTAAACGGAAAAATGCAAAATCGTTTTCAGACGTTGCCGACATACCGGGTTCGATAGCCCATTTGAAACATCTTGCACCGACTTCTTGTTCCACTTCTCCCCAAACACCATCATATTTACTCGTTGTTCCGGCGATCATGGGAATATCCACGGTGTGAATCAACGGCCTGCCGTGCTGCGTATATAAAACGGTACCCGTAGCCGGATCAATCATAGGTCCGGTAAGGAACGACCATGCTTTTCGCTTATCAGCGTTATCGAAACTGTTTACATAATCCGGCACTGCACTAATACCGTTCCAAGGACTGATACTTATGCCCAACGCGATGGGATCTTTGTAATGCAACGTGCGGTGAAGGATGTAATTACCCCATTCTTTCTTTGTGAATACACACGGGAAGATTATCTCTTTCGATGCTTCGTTATTCACGGCAAAATTCAGTGTCCATGTTGGTTCAAGGATATAAGGCAAGTCCAAAACCGCATCGCAGGCATCAATGGTTTTTTGCCATTCGGCTGCTCCTTTTGTAAAGGAGTTAGCTGTTAATGTTCCGGTAAATATCTCGGCATTGAGGTACATTTTCGCCAACAGAAAATATGCGGCTCCTTTGGTAAACTTTCCGTATGTTTTGGCTGAAACATCGGCGGGAAGCAGGTCTTTTATCGCGTTCAACTCACTTACAACAAAATCATATACTTCTTTTCTGGTCTTGGTTGCAGGCAACTCCTGATCATTGAAACTCGTTACTAAAGGTACATTTCCAAAGTAATCCAGAAAAATATAATACCAAAATGCCCTTACGCCCCTGATCTCGGCATACACAGCCTGTTTTTGAGTTTCATCGAGCGACTTGTTTGCCTCAATAATGGCCATAATTTTATTACAGGTTGACGTGCCGTTACTTGCCGTATTCCACAAACCGTTAATCGCGCCGTTTCGGGGTTGCCAAACGTGACGTCCGAGTTCCATGTGAATACCGCCGTCCCACCAGTCACCACCGGTTCTTGTCGGTGTAATGGCCATATCTCCAACTTCTTCCGCAATAACAAAACCATCACCGGGCCACAGACCTGTCAGTGTCCTGTAAATAGGTGCAATAATGGAGTTTATCTGAGCCTGAGTGTTTCCGAATTCGTCTGCGGGTATTTTATCATATACATCTTCGTTAAGATTCGTACATGAAAAAAGCAGTGCTGCAATTGCTATATTAATTATATATATAAACTTTCTTTTCATAATCGTAATTATTAAAATGTTAGAAATTTAAGCTTACTCCGAATGTAAATGTCCTTGCTTTCGGATAAAATTCCCTTTCCTCTTTCCCTGGGTCGACACCATCCATACGAACTTCGGGATCAAGCCCTGTGTATTTTGTGAGAACAAACAAATTCTGACCCGTTAGGTATAATCTTGCCGAATTGAGCCATCCCAGTTTGGAAGTATTGAAAGTGTATCCCAATGTTGCGTTGTCTAACCTTATGTGGGAACCATCTTCAACATAATAGCTGCAGAGTTGGGGAGCTTGATTTAATCCTATTGCGATAGCTTCTTTTCTTACATTTGCACCGATTAAACTTTGCAAATTGGAGTATGCTATTTTTCCGATATTCAACACATCATTCCCATAAGTTCCTCTGAAAAAGAACGATAAATCCCAATTCTTATAGTTCAACGTGTTTTGCCAACCGAAAACAAAATCGGGTTGAGGATTTCCAACATACGTACGATCGGCATCGGAAATGGTGCCATCTTTATCAATATCTTCTATGATATACTTTCCGTTGGAATCAATTCCATCACATTTCAACATGTAAAACTGACCTACAGGGTAACCTTCTTCGATGATTGTTGAAGTGGTGGCCGACATACCGCGAATTCCGCCAACGTCTCCCACATACAATCTATTGGTTGAATATAAATCGTTTGAAAGTTTCGTAACTTTGTTTCTGTTGAATGCGCCGTTGAACGATGTAGTCCAGCCGAAGTCCTTGGTTTGTATGATTCCGGCCGTGAGAGCGAACTCGATACCTGTGTTCAACATATCGCCAACATTCGCCATAATTCTGTCATGCAAAAAAGGAGGCGTTGGTACCGTGTATTCATACAACATGTCCGAAGTATTCTTTTTGTACCACTCCACCGTTCCGCTCAACCTGTTTTTTAGCAGAACAAAGTCCAAACCAATGTTGAAGGAAGATGTTTGTTCCCATTTAAGGTCGGGGTTGGCATTCTGCGAAATTCTGTAAGCGGTGTACCAATTTCCCGAATCGTAATACGAACCGTACCGGCCATAAAGTTCCAGCGTTCTGTACGGATCAAGTCCGTACTGGTTGCCTGTAACTCCATAACCAACACGCAATTTAAGATCATCCAGCCAGTTTACGTCTTTCATGAATTCTTCCTGTGAAATTCCCCATGCAGCCGAAATTGATGGGAAAGTACCCCATTTGTTATTCGGCCCGAATTTTGAAGATCCGTCATAGCGCAATGTAGCCGTTAACATGTAGCGTTCTTTAAACGCATAATTAGCTCTGGTGAAGAATGATATAAGACGGAACATGTTCTTTTCCGATCCAACATCTTCGGGCAAAAGATTTTGCCCCGACTGCAAGTCATTTGCTCCCAATAAATTGGTAATAAAGAACCTGTTTTGTGCATAAACCCGTTGAAAATCGTTTTGCTCCCACGAGTAACCTCCGAGAAGAGTTATTTTGTGAGCATCTCCCAACCTGGTATTGTAGGTTAATGTTGATTCCAACAAATCTTTATTTCTGGTGAAAGCCGAGCGGTTGGCAAATCCTTTCGGGTCTCTTCCCGAATAGGTCTCACTACTGTCGTACTGCGCATAATCGAATCCCATGCGCTGTTTGTAAAGCGTTAATTTACCAATCAAATCTTCCGTAAAATTAAACTCGACATCGCCGTTTCCATAGAAATCCACATTTTTGATATCTCTGTAATTTTCAGCGATCTGTCGCAATGGGTTGCCTTGGTTCCATTCCGTTAAATCAAACCAACTACCGTCGGGATTATAAACCGGATAAACGGGCAGGAAATTGGATGCCAGCATCGTATTGGTTTTATTACTGGGAGATATGTTCCGGATATTGGCAACTCCTGTTAACCCTACTCTCAATTTATTATTTATCGCCCTTTGACTGAATTGGAAACGGAAGTTTATGTTTTCGAAACTATTGTCTTTCATAATTCCTTCCATATTCCGGTAGTTTACGGAAGCCCTGTAATTGTGAGCCGATCCGCCGCCTGAAAGCGATAAGGAGTGGTTGTGTGAAATTCCCGTCCGCATAATTTCGCCGAACCAATCGGTATCGGCATTATACCTGTCAAAAGCTTTAGCTTGCTCTTGCAAATTATTCTTGTTCACATAATCACGCCAATCCTGCGCCGACAACATATCGGGTTTGTTCGCCGCATTCGAGAATGCCAGGTAACCATCGTACGAAATTCGTTGTGTGCTTCCCGATCCGCGTTTTGTGGTGATGAGAATAACACCTCCGGCCGATCTCGATCCATAAATAGCTGCAGAAGATGCATCTTTCAATACCGATATTGATTCGATGTCCTGAGGCGCCACAGAAGACAAGTCTCCTCCGGGAACTCCGTCAATAACGATGAACGGGCCGTTGTCCCGCTGTAACGTATTCACACCACGGAGTCTGATAATCGGGTTATCGTTTAGGTCACCACTGGCAGAAGTAATGGACAACCCTGCAACTTTACCTTGCAGTAAATCAGCTGCATTACGGGTAACACCCTGATTAAAGTCTTTTTCGGTTACATTCGCCACCGATCCGGTAATCTCCCTTCTTGTTTGCGTACCATAACCTACAACAACCACCTCGTCCAGCAACTCTGAATCATCCGATAAAGTTACCTGAATATTCGTCTTGCCTTGAACAGGAATAACTTGCGATTTCATTCCCACATACGAAAACTCCAAATTATCATTTGGCCTCACATTTTGAATTGCGAAATTTCCGTCAATATCCGTAACCGTACCTGTTGTAGTTCCCTGAACCTGAACCGTAACACCAATAAGTGGCTCACCTTTGTTGTCTTTCACCGTACCGGTAACCGTATGACTCTGAGCCATCATACCAAAAGAAAACATGCATAAAAATAAAATTATGATTGCTTTCCGCAGCTGTGATAAATTTTGTTTTTCACTTTTTGTCATAATCGTTCAAAATTAGAAGTTATAAAAATCAGACATTTCACTCAATAAAATCCATTTTTTACAAATTTACATTTTTTTCATTGATTTATATATATCTTTTGATTTATTTGTACTTCACATCGGATGCAATCGTTTGCATGAAGTTGCCTAAATTTATGTTTTAACATTGTTTTCTTAAATATATAAGTTAAATAATTCCGTGTTTGGTTATAATGATGTTTCTTTGCACAAAATTTCGATCAGATGATTTCCATTGATAACCTCACCGTTGAATTCGGCGGCTTTACGTTACTCGACAGTATTTCTTTTGTTCTCAACAAGAACGAACGAATTGCACTCGCCGGGAAAAACGGCGCGGGAAAATCCACGCTGTTAAAACTTATGGCGGGAGCACAACAGCCTACAAGCGGCATCATTTCGTACCCGAAAGAAGTCACGGTGGGCTACCT